>JBGQCE010000109.1:0-8601 GCA_041495185.1 Bradyrhizobium sp. | reverse complement strand
CGAGAACATCACGACCACCGAGCGGAACGCCAGCCCGATGAAGATCGCGACCAACGCGAATTCGATCGTCAGGCCGCGGTTGAGCTTTTCGATCATGCTTGCGCTGTTGCGCGCGGCAATCGCCGAAAGGCCGGTGACCGCTACCTCGTAACCGGGATGCTCCTTGCGCACCGTGTCCAGCGCATGATCGAGCTTCTCGACCACGGGGAGAATTTGACTTGAATCGAGATCGGGAACGCGGCCCGACACCACCACCGCATCCTGATCGGCGGAAATGAAACGCCGGACCAGATGCTCCGGAATCACGCTGACATATTCCTTCAGCGTCGCGACATCCGAACTTCCGGCCTTTTCCGCAAGCCAGCGGCGCAGCGTCTCCAGCGACCAGACATTGCCCACGCCGGCCTGGGTTTCGACCGTCGAATGAACATCAGCGATCGTCTTCAAGGTTTCCGGCGCATAGAGCAAGGCGCCCTTTGGGAATTCGATCAGGACGTCGATCGGATTGGCGCCGGTCAGCTTGGCGTCGAGACGCCCGCTGGCCGCCACCGCCTGCTGCTTGTCCGGTACTTGGTCGGCGAGCCGGTAACGCGGCTCGAGATTGGCGTAGATCACCCCCAGGCCGCCGACGAAAATCACTGCGACCAGGCTGAACAGCCCGGGACGGCTGACCATGCGCACCGCGATCCAGTAACAAAAATTGCGCAACATCTGAACGCCGGCGTCGGCGCCCTGGAACTTCACCGCGAAGACTTTTTCATTGCGTACGAACAGCACGCCGAACACCGGCACCAGCGAGAGCACCGCGATCAGCGCGATGATGGTGGCGGCCAGTCCGGCCTCGCCGAATTTGCGGATCAGGTCGGAGTCCGAAAATTGCAGGGCGATAAACGATATGCCGGCGGTGCCATGGGTGAGCACGCAGGCCGGTCCGACCACGAGCACGGCGTTCCTGAACGCAGTGTACTTGTCCTGGCCCGCGATCAGCCGGTCGCGCGCCGCGAAGGTCAGCTGCATAGAATCCGAGAAGCTGATCACCATGATCAGCGGCGTCATCACGTTCAAAAACATATTGAGATTGAAATTGGCCCATCCGAGGCCGCCGAGCGCGAGCACGATCGCGATGATCGGCGGGAAGGCGGCGACAACCATGAACGATATCTTGCGGAAGAAGATGATCGCGATGATGCAGCCGGCCAGGATGCCGAGGATATTGTAGGTCAGCCCGTCGCGCTTCACCGCGTTGCGGATCTCGAGCTGCATGACGGGAACGCCCGATAGTTCCGCGTTGAGGCCGCTGCCCGAGAGATCTTCGGCCATCAGCTTGCGGATCTCACCGACGGTCTTGCTGAGCTTGTTACTGGCGACAACCTCGGGTTCGAGCGACAGCACGATCAGCGCCAGCGTGCCGTCCTCGGTCAACAGCTTGCCGCGGATGATCTCGTTGGTTTTGACGGTCTCGATGAATTTGTCGTAGTCGGCACCTTGCGGCAGATCCGAGGGGAACAGCGCCGCCGGCAGCTTGCCGGGGGCCGGCGCCTGGCGCGCCGAGAACAGCGAAATCAGCCCGCGCGTGCCCTCGACGAGTTGCACATCGGTAACGAGATCGCGCACCTTCTCGAGATTGCTGCGCGCAAGCAGGGTCTTGCCTTCGACCACGACCAGCACGTCGAATTCGGTCGCCGGGAAGCGCTTGGTGACCGCTTCGTATTGCCGGTATTCCTTGGAATTGGACCGGAACAGCTGGCTGAGGGAATCGTCGATCTTGATGCGATCGATACCGATCACCGCGCCGATGAACAGGCCAACGAGGACGATGCAGGACAGGATCGGCGCCTGAACCGCAATCAGCCCCAGCCGCTCCAGCCCGAAGGCAATGCTGGATGTCGGCCGCTGCTCGATCTTCTCGACATGGACCTCACTGTCGCTGTTCTTTTCGAGCATGCCCTGTCCAATTCTCACATCGGCCTAATCGGTATAGCTTAATTTCCGGCGCGCGAATGAGGCCTTGATCGGCCATGTCTGATCGGCGCTAGCCCTTGAAAACATACGGTAAATTTGCCGCGACAGGTGTAGCAGGTCTTGACGGAGTCTCGCAAGCGCGCACCCGGCGCAAATCGACGCTAACCCGGCGATAATGAGCGGAACTCCCGGGATTTGCGACATCAGCCCGAATTCGGGATGGTGCGCCGGGGCGTTTGCCCGCCGCTTTCATCCTTGAGCGCGACACCGGTGATTCTCCTGGCCAGGCCCTCGCGGACCAGCCACGCAATCCTGAAAGCAGCTTCCTCGTAGCCGAGCCCCGCGCCGTGAATGTTGGAAACACAATTGCGCTCGGCATCGCTGAGGCCAACTCTCGGTGCGAAGGTCAAATAGGCGCCGAGACTGTCTGGCGCAGACAAGCCCGGCCGCTCGCCGATCAGCATGACAATCATGTGCGCCCCGAGAATGGCGCCGATCTCGTCGCCCAGAGCGACCCGCGCGCCCGTTGCAATCACGGCATGGCCGATTTCGATTCCGCCGGAGCCGAGCTGCCGGACGAGGCTGCGCACAACCTGAATTGCGTGAGCATTGACCGCCGTCGGCGACAGGCCATCGCCGATGACGAGCGCAAGCTGGCAGGACCCGCCGCCATGGCTTGCCAGCAGTTGCTGCGACATCCGATCGAGCGTTCGTCCGAGGTCGGGGCGCCTGAGATAGTCCCCGCGGTTGCGCGCCCGACTGGAAACCTGAACCGGCTGCACGCCGAACTCGGCGAGACCGGCGATCACAGCGGGAATATCGAAGGCGGCATGAACCGCGTCGCGGGCTCGCGCGTGAGCAAGCGTAAATTCGAGCAGCGCCCTGGTCGGCATGCTTGCGCCTGCCCGGCCAAGCCCGACGCGCGCCGGGGTGAGGTCCCGCAGACGCTTCAGCGAACGGGACGACGGCGCTTTCGTATCGTCGTTACTCGGCAGGGACAGACGCCTCGCGCAGCCGGATCGAATAATTCGATGCGTTCTGCTGACCGCCCGAAGCCGCGCGCGCGAATTTGATCAGGTGGTGCGCAATCATTGCCGAACCGATGAGGCCCTCGAAGTCGCCACGCCGCAGTCGTCCCAGCGCAAACTTCCAGAACGCCTTCTTGTAGTCGCCGAGCACACCGACTTTCCAGAAAATATTGCGCAGCATGATCAGACCGCGCCTGATATTGGCCCAGCTTTTCATCTCGGGGCTGACAGGCACTTTCAGCCGATTGGCGTAGGTGTAATCGCACTGGTACTTATAGCGCGCAAAGAGTTTCTCCGGCTCGTAGGCGACTTCCATGCATTTGCGCCACGAACTGACGACTTGCTCATAAGGCAAACGGAAATCGACATTGGAGTCGCGGCTGTCGTCGTCATTGATCAGACGGCCTTCGCGCTCAAGACGATCCCATAGCGGCGTCTTCGGCAGCGCCTGCAGCAGATTGATCGTCAGGAGCGGAATCCGGGATTCATCGACAAAGGCGAGCAGCGCATCGCCGGTTTCCGGCTTGTCGGTGTCGAGACCCATGATGATGCCGGAGACGACCTCCATCCCGTAGCTGTTGATGGTGTGGATGCCTTCCAGGATCGGGACCATCATGTTGTGGCCCTTCTGCATCGCCTTCAGCGCTTCGGGATCGGGAGTCTCGATCCCGCAAAACACGGTGACGAAGAAGGCCTCGCGCATCTTCTCCAGGATCTCCGGCCGTTTGGCGATGTTGAGCGTCGCCTCGCAGGCGAGTCGCGTGATGTAGCCGGTTCTCTTCTGCCACTCGACGAGGTGCGGCAGCAGATCCAGCGCCGCCTTCCGGTTGCCGATGAAATTGTCATCGACGAAATACACCGTGTCGGTCATTCCGCATTCGCGCAATTTGTCGAGCTCGGCAATGATCTGCTGCGGCGTCTTCAGGCGCGGATTGCGGCCATAGAGACCCGGGATGTCGCAGAATTCGCACTGGTAAGGACAGCCGCTCGAGTACTGGATGCTGCCGAGGAGATATTTTCTGGTCTCGGCAAGCTCATAGGCCGGAATCGGAAAATCGCTCATGTCGACGCGGTCGGCGGTCTTCAGCACCACCTGCTGCTCCGGACGGGAGGGATCGCGCGCCAGCCGCGCGATCAGGTCGTCTGTCGCGTCGCCGAGTTCTCCGACATGGAGATAGTCGAACGAGGGGTAGTAATCCGGGCAGGCGCTGACCGAGGGGCCACCGATTGCAACAGCCAGTCCGAACGCATGCGCCCGGCGGCAGATATCGTTCATCTGCTGACGCTGGATATGCATGCCGCTGACCAGCACGGCTTCCGCCCACTCGAAATCCTCTGACGTGGCGGGACGGATATTTTCGTCGATGAACCGGACCGGCCAATTCGCGGGCAGATAGGCCGCAATCAGCAGCAGCCCCTGCGGCGGCATGAAGGCCTGGACGCCGTCAGTCAGGGGATAGGCGTATTCGAATGTACCGAAAGAAGACGTATAGCGCGGAAAGACGCACAGGATGCGCCGTACCGTCTCAATGCCCTCAACTCTCATCGAACTTCCTCTGCGCGACCCGGCAATTTAAGCACGCTCCCCAAGACTCGGCTATAAATTCTTCAAGATTGTGGCAGCCGTTCCAGCCCGCGGACGGCCGGATGGTTGCACGCGAGCCCCCGGCGGCGGCCTTTTGGAGCCTTCAGGCGATCAGTCGCGAGGCAAAATCGGGCAGCAGCCCCGCATTGCCGGCGAGGCGAAAATCGGCACCGGCAAGGCCGGTGCGCAACAGCCAATCGTCGAACTCCGGCGCCCGCTTCAGGCCGAACAGATCGCGGATATAGAGCGCGTCATGGAACGAGGTCGATTGATAATTCAGCATGACGTCGTCTGCTCCGGGCACCCCCATGATGAAGGTTACGCCGGCGGCCGCGAGCAGCGTCAGCAGATTGTCCATATCGTCCTGGTCGGCCTCGGCATGGTTGGTGTAGCAGACGTCCACCCCGAGCGGCAGGCCGAGTAGTTTGCCGCAGAAATGGTCCTCGAGCCCGGCGCGGATGATCTCCTTGCCGTCATAAAGATATTCCGGGCCGATGAAGCCGACCACGCTGTTGACCAGCAGCGGATCGAAGGCCCGCGCGACCGCATAGGCGCGCGCTTCGCAAGTCTGCTGGTCGACGCCGTGATGGGCATTGGCCGAAAGCGCCGAGCCCTGCCCGGTTTCGAAATACATGACATTGTTGCCGACGGTACCGCGCCGCAGCGACTGCCCCGCCTGCCGGGCTTGCCTCAGAAGCGCGAGGTCGACGCCAAAACTCCGGTTGGCGGCTTCCGTGCCCGCGATCGACTGAAACACCAGATCGACCGGCACGCCCTGCTCGATCAATCCAAGCGTTGTCGTCACATGGGCCAGGACGCAAGCCTGCGTCGGAATCTGCAGCCGGGTAATGATTTCGTCGAGCAGCCGCAGCAAGCCGCCGATGACAGCCGGATCGTCGCTTGCCGGATTGATGCCGATGCAGGCGTCGCCGGATCCCAGCATGATGCCGTCGAGGATCGAGGCGGTGATGCCCTTGGCGTCGTCGAAGGGATGATTGGGCTGCAGCCGCACGCTCATCCGCCCGCGCAGGCCGATCGTGTTGCGAAACCGCGTGGTCACCGGCATTTTTTCGCCACCAGGATGAGATCCTGATTGCGCATCAATTTCGAAACCGCCGCGGCCATTTCCGGCGTGATGCCGCGCGACAATCTCCCGAGAACGTCACCGGTGGCCGCATCCGAGAGCAGCCAGTCGCGGAACGAGCCGACCGTCAGCGAGGAAATGGCAGCAAAGGCCGATGCGTCATGGGTATCGACGATCAGGCGGGTGATCTCATCGTCTTCGTAGGGGATGACGGTTTCATGCAGGAATTGCTTGAGGGGAACGTCTGCCAGCGCGATCCGTGCTGCGATCATCTGCTCCGCGCTTTCGGCGGCTATCCCTGCCAGGCGGTCGCCGGAGCGCGGCGGTGTCGCCTTGGCCAGGAGATCGCGCAAGTCATCGAAGACATAGGCGGTGGCATCGATCGCGTGGCGATAGACCATGGCGGCTCCGGGCCATCGGGCTTTTGCGCGATGACGGCCGCAAGACTATCAGCTGAGAAGATTTTACGCAGCCCGGACGGTAGCGAGGAATTTGACTACCTCGGCCTTCAGGCGCTTGTTTTCGTTCGAAAGCAATTGCGCGGACGAAAGCACCTGGGACGACGCCGAGCCGGTATCGCCGGCGCCGCGGTTGACATCGGCGATGCTGGTCGCGACCTGCGAAGAGCCAATGGCCGCCTGCTGCACGTTTCGGGTGATTTCCTGGGTCGCGGCGCCCTGCTCCTCGATGGCAGCCGCGATCGCCGCGGCGATTTCGGAGACCCGCCCGATCGTGCCGCTGATCTCCTTGATTGCGTGCACCGAGTCCTGCGTTGCCGCCTGCATCCCGGCGATCTGCGTAGAGATCTCGCTGGTGGCCTTGGCGGTCTGCGCAGCCAGCGCCTTGACCTCTTGCGCCACCACCGCAAAGCCACGGCCGGCATCGCCGGCGCGCGCGGCTTCAATGGTCGCGTTCAGCGCCAGCAGATTGGTCTGCTCCGCGATCGTAGTGATCAATTGGGTGACGTCGCCGATGCGGTTTGCGGCAAGCGACAATTCAGCGATCCGCGCGTCGGTCTTCTGCGCCTGATCGACCGCCTCATTGGCGATCCTGTTGGAATCCGACACCTGACGTCCGATTTCGTTGATGGAGCCAGCCATTTCCTCCGTCGCGGAGGCGACCGATTGCACGTTGGCGGAGGTCTCTTCCGAAGCTGTCGCGACAACCGTGCTGAGCTGCTGGGTCGCCGCGCTGCTCTTGGTCAGAACAACGGCGGAATTCTCCAGTTCGCTCGACGCGGAGCCAACCTTCTCGATGATGTCGCCAACCGCGGCCTCAAAACTCTCGGCCAGGCTATGAAGCTCGGCGCGTCGGGCCGCCTGCAACTCGCGATTCTTTTCTTCGCGTTCCGCGGTCTCGCGTTCGGCCTTGGCGACAGCCTGTATTTTAAATTCTTGAACGGCGTGGGCCATCTGGCCGACTTCGTCGCGGCGGTCCAGGCCTGGCAGTTGAACCTCGAAATTCCCGGCCGCGAGTTCGCGCATTGCCTTTGACATCGCGACCACCGGGCGGGAGATATTCCGGCCGATCAAGAACGAAACGACGATACCCATGAAGGCCACGACAAGAACGATTGCCAGCGTCAATTGTTGCTGATCCAGCCTCATCCCGGCACGCGCAATCTCGCGATCCTTGCTGTCGCTGCTGCGCGTGATCAAATCGTCGGTCAGTTTCTCGATATCGGCAAAATTTCGTTCCGCGCCTTTGATGAACATCAGGGCCGATCCGGCGTCGCCATCCGCCATCTCGACCGCGTTCTTCGATTGCTTGAGATAGCCGGCAACGGCGGTCTTCAGCTTTTCAAAGGCCTCCGGCTTGAGTTCGCCGCGAGCGCCTTCGACCGTCTTCAAGGCATCCGAGATGCCGGCGGCGGCGACGGAGGCATCCTTGGCGAAAGCGGCAACCTTCTTCTCATCCTTTTCATTGGCCGCGGTGGCGGCGAGACGATAGAGCTTGGCATGCGCCATCCACGCCTTGGTGGTGAGATCGTTCGCAAGTTCCGATTGCCGTACGGGCCCCGAGACAAGTGCATCGACCGCGGCCTGATTCGACCGCAATGCCTGCAAGGCATAGGCGCCGACACCGACCAGAAACAGAACCAGGAAGGCCGGCGCTAGCTGAACTTTCCAGGACAGGCCGATATTTCTGACAAAGCTGAGCATATCAACCCTTCAGTGCGACGATTGTCGCACAACATTGCGTGTCAGGACTTGTAAATGCCTGCACATACAGCGGTGTTGTCCAGCTTTTCGCAGTACATCTGCTTCGGCTCGACTTTCTTGTCGACCGGATTGACGAACTTGTAGTCCTGCCAGAATGATGCCTGTTTGCCGGCGAGTTCGACGCGCTCCTTGACGTAGAGCTTGCCGTCAACATCCTGCGCATCGCTCATGTCCTTGCCGACGAATTTTGGGTTCGAGCCGTGGGCCAGCACCTTGCCGTCGAGCTGATAGACGACGACGTACAAGTCGCGATCGATGAATTTGGCGTCCTTGTTGGTAATTTCGGGGTAAGCCTTTTCGGCACCCTGCTCCTTGATGAAGGCCACCGCCTTCTTGACCATCGCGACGGCCTCATCTTTGGTCCCGCCGGCGGCGGCGGTCCCAACAAACGCAAGCGTGAAAACAAGAGCGGAAATCAGCGTCTTCCTTGATCGAATGTTCACGTTTTATCTCCCTCGGTAGGGCTGGACGGGCGGTCGCACGACCGCGGACATCAGGATTGCCATAAAAGAGCGAACCATCCGTTAAATTGCCTATCAGTGAGGCAACTGTCCCTGGAAGTGACGGCCTGCCGCATATCCCGACCACGCCCGCGCGACATTCTGAATCGAGTCAAGGTTAATGATTTCTACATGAACATTTTAGATAACTTTTAAGCGGCCGGCGGCGCTGATCGGCTTCTGAGGAGAGGCCATGCGATGCCTGAAATAGTGAAGTCTG
>JBGQCE010000108.1:0-8621 GCA_041495185.1 Bradyrhizobium sp. | reverse complement strand
TCAACTTTGCGCTGGAGCACCACAGGATGATTACTTGTTACCTGCGTTACGAGGTCGATCCGGACAAGCTCTCCGACTTCGAGGCCTACGGTGCAATGTGGCTTGATCTGATGCCGCGGTTCGGTGGCATCCATCACGGCTACTTTCTGCCAGCCGAAGGAGAGAGTGACGTCGCCTTGGCGATGTTTAGCTTTCCGAGCCTCGCAGCCTACGAACAGTACCGCAAGGACGCGGGCGCCGATCCAGATGTTCAGAAGGCGGTAGCCTTCGCAAAAGAGACGCGCTGCTTCATCCGTTATGAACGATCGTTTTTCCGGCCACTGCTTCCGAAAACCGCTTAGAGCTGGGCGACGGAGCGTGGCGAACGGCATGGCCTATACAATCAAATTTCCGCCACCGCTGCGATGATACGCGCGATGTCCTGCGGTCGCGACAGGCGGTGATTGCCGTCCTGGATCATCGTCAGCACCACATCGTCGCTGGGCAGCCGATGCGTCAGGGCGAAGGCGTGCTGCCATGGCACGTCCGGATCCTGCGCGCCCTGCAGGATGCGAACCGGGCACCCCACCTCGATGGCGCTGCCGAGCAGCAGATGGTTGCGGCCCTCTTCGATCAGCGCGCGGGTGATTGGATAGGGCTCGCCATATTGCGAGGGCCGCAGCCACACGCCCTTGGTCTCGATCTCATGGCGGACCTCGGGCGAAAAGCCGTTCCACATCAACTGTTCGGTGAAATCCGGCGCTGGCGCGATCAGCACCAGGCCTGCCAGCGAAGCGCGGCTTGGCGGCCGCCGTGCCATCTCGCGCGCCAGCAACAGCGCCATCCAGCCGCCCATCGACGAGCCGATCACGACCTGCGGGCCAACGCAGAATTGCTCGAACACCGCGACGCTCTCTTCCAGCCAGCGCCCGATGGTGCCGTCGGCGAACGCGCCGCCGGATTCGCCATGACCGGAATAGTCGAACCGGACGCAGGCGCGATTTTGCTTGGCGGCCCATGCGTCCAGCGCCAAGGCCTTGGTGCCCCGCATGTCCGAATTGAAGCCGGAGAGCCAGAACAGTCCGGGAGCGGAGCCTTCGCGGGCGCGCACCGCGATGCGGCGCGCTGCACTCTCCTTGCCGACCTCGATGAAGGCGGGCTGCGGCCCGGATGCGGCGGAAGTAGTCATGGAATTGTTACTCTGGTTCGCTGCTGTTTGAGCGAGCAAAACCGATCCGTCAACGGACGCCAATGCCCGCCTTTAAGCGCCGCTGCGGCGCTTGCGCAGCGAGCCCTTGCCCTCTATGTGGACTAATCTGAACCATACCGTCATGCCAGCGTTAGCTGGCGTGACCAAAATGCCTCGCATTTGATGGTTTTCGCGCGCCAGTGTGCGAGTTCGCTTGCCCGCTGGGCCTTATTCCTTCAAACTATCGCCTTCGTTCACAACCTTGGAGAGTTACCCATTCGCCGTCCCAACAGAGCCCCGCCCGCTGCCACCAAAGACGGGCCGCGCACCAACGATGAAATCCGCAACGCACAAGTTCAGCTGATCGATCAGAACGGCACGAACCACGGCACCGTCGAAACCGCGGCCGCCGTCAAGATGGCCCTCGAAGCGGGCATGGACCTTGTGGAGATTTCGCCCAATACCAGTCCTCCCGTTTGCAAGATTATGGACTACGGGAAGTTCAAATATTCGGCGCAGAAGAAAGCCGCGGAAGCCCGCAAGAAACAGAAGGTCGTCGAGATCAAGGAGATCAAGCTCCGGCCGATGATCGACGATCACGATTACGACGTGAAAATGCGCGCGATGCAGCGGTTCTTCGAGGAGGGCGACAAGGTCAAGGTCACCTTGCGCTATCGCGGCCGTGAAATGGCGCATCAGGAAATCGGCACCAAGCTCCTGGACAAGGTCAAGAGCGATGTCGCGGAGATCGCGAAGGTCGAGCAGGACGCGCGTTTCGAAGGCCGTCAGGTGGTGATGGTTCTCGCGCCGCGCTGATTCGAAACAGGCTTTCGCGTTTGTGAATATTGGAAGACGGCCCGCCGGACGATCTGGCGGGCCATTTTCTTTTCAAGGATGATCAACCCCGCGTCGCCTGCCAGCGGCCGCTGCAGTTTCCGCCGGAAAGTCTCGCGCTCCAGCGGCCCGCGCCGGTGCTGCCGCCGAGCCTGCCGCTGCCGGTAGCGACCGACCCGCCGGCTGAAATCCTCACCACGACGCCACCGCCGCGGCCGACGCTTCCCGAAACGTCTGCCGCGCCGGCGGTCGAGATGCGACCGCCCGAGACCCGGAACGGATAGCTGTAGGCAGGGTCGCAATTGCCGGCCTGGGTGATGATCAGGACGTTCCAGATCCCGTCATAACCGCCGCCCATCCCCACCCTGCGGGCCGTCCTGGCATCGGCGGCGCCGGGCGCGGCCAATGCGGCGAGAACGCCCGCGGCAGATATCCATCGCAAGGCGCGTACACGCCTGAAATCGGCAAAAATGGCGATCGGTCCGGCTGATATTGTCATTTTCTTCCCATTTTCGGCTGCACCACCAGGGGCGTGAGGCAATAGGTCGAATAACAAGGTTCCACGGTTCATCGTTGCCAATCTCGCTTGGCTCTGCCATAAGCGCAACCTTCATCGCCCGGCTGATCAAGGGCTGCCGTGTCGATGTCCGTGCTGGTTGTCTCGTTTCAGAAATAACCGAGCACTTTCAACGCTCTAACGAGCATTTTAGCCGCGAAAGCGCCCCTTTGGGCGCGTTTTTTCCGCGGCAACAGGAGAGCCAAATGCCCAAGCTGAAGACCAAGTCAGGCGCCAAAAAGCGCTTCAAGGTGACTGCCACCGGCAAAGTGATGGCCGCCCAGCGCGGCAAGCGCCACGGCATGATCAAGCGGACGAAAAAGCAGATTCGTCAGCTCCGCGGCACCCGCGTGCTGTTCAAGACCGACGGCGACAACATCAAGAAATATTTCTTGCCGAACGCCTGATCGCGAAAGCGATCCAAGAGCGCGATCAGCAAAAGTGGAATCCGGTTTTGCGTCCGATCGCGCTCTAAAATATCGAGAGAGCGCATGATCTTCTCGCCAAACCGCTTACACTTTGGCGGATCATGCGTCTTAAACTTTGCCGAGCCGCGCCCGCGCGGCGATCCGTCACCCATTTTAGAGATCAAGGATATCCGTCATGTCTCGCGTCAAACGCGGTGTGACCTCTCACGCCAAGCACAAGAAAGTCTACAAGCTCGCCAAGGGTTTCCGTGGCCGTCGCAAGAACACCATCCGCACCGCGAAAGCCGCGGTCGAGAAGGCCGGGCAATACGCCTTCCGCGATCGCAAGCGCAAGAAGCGCACCTTCCGCGCGCTATGGATCCAGCGCCTCAATGCCGCGGTGCGTCCGTTCGGCATGACCTACAGCGTCTTTATCAACGGCCTTTCCAAGTCGGGCATCATGGTGGACCGCAAGGTGCTGTCGGATCTCGCCATCCATGAGCCGGTGGCATTCCAGGCCATCGCCGAGAAGGCCAAGGCCGCGTTGGCGGCGTAAAGTAGTGGCGTTCAGCGCCGCGACGACGAGCCTGCGACCTTATGCGAGTAGCGCTGGGCGACAATCGCCCGGCAGAAGGCTGTGAACGATAGATACATGGTGCCGGACTCGTTCCGGTATTTTCGGTCACAGACCCGCATTTCGTGCCGATAGACACGTCTCTGGGGGTCCTTGAGCCGGGCAAGAAAATCGCCTTCGCATTTCTTCTCGACAATGGCGCCAAGTTGGACGTCGCCACTGGCGCCGAATTCGCAGGCCTCGAACACTTTCATCGCGCGGTCGCAGCTCGGAGCCTCGTTCAGCGCAACAATGATGTCGTCCATTTGGGTCGACTTGGCCGGACAGTCTTCCGCCCGTGCGGAAGCAACAGCCAGGGATAAAACGACGGCCAGGCTGGCCAGGCAGGGCTTAAAACGCATCGCACGCTCCTTAATCGAATTCATCTTGGTCCAGCGCCAGCCGGGAGGGGTTCAAAAGCGCCCGCCGAATACCGGCTTTTTGCTTGACGTTTTGGCCCCGGCGCGGCCACAACCAGCGGCCTTTTGCAGAGAGACTTGATCCGTGCCCGACCTCGCAACGCTCGAAAAAACCATCCTTGGCCAGATCGCCGCCGCAGGCGATGAGGCAGCCCTTGAAGCCGTGCGCGTCGCCGCACTCGGCAAGAAGGGCTCGATCTCGGCGCTTTTGGCGACGCTCGGCAAAATGTCGCCGGACGAACGCAAGACGCAAGGCGCGGCGATCAATCTCGCCAAGGACACGGTTACGCAGGCACTGACCGCGCGCCGCGACATCCTGAAATCCGCAAGCCTCGACGCGCGGCTCGCATCCGAGACCATCGATGTCACGCTGCCGCTACGCGATGCTGTCGCCGAACAGGGCCGGATTCATCCGCTTAGCCAGGTGATGGACGAACTGACGACGATCTTCGCCGACATGGGATTTTCCATCGCCGAAGGGCCGGATATCGAGACCGACGATTACAACTTTACAAAACTGAATTTTCCCGAAGGCCATCCGGCCCGCGAGATGCACGACACGTTCTTCTTCAATCCGAAGGACGACGGCTCGCGCATGCTGTTACGTACCCACACCTCGCCGGTGCAGGTCCGCACCATGCTCGCCGAGAGGCCGCCGATCCGCGTCGTCTGTCCGGGCCGCACCTATCGCATCGATTCCGACGCGACCCACACACCGCAGTTTCACCAGGTCGAGGGTCTCGTCATCGACAAGGGCTCGCATCTCGGCCATCTCAAATGGATCCTGCACGAGTTCTGCAAGGCGTTCTTCGAGGTCGATCACATCAACATGCGATTCCGGCCGTCGTTCTTTCCGTTCACCGAGCCATCGCTCGAGGTCGATATCCAGTGCCGGCGCGACAAGGGTGAGATTCGCTTCGGCGAAGGCGAGGACTGGCTGGAGATTTTGGGCTGCGGCATGGTGCATCCGAATGTGCTGCGCGCCTGCGGCATCGATCCCGACGTGTATCAGGGCTTTGCCTGGGGCATGGGCATCGACCGCATCGCGATGCTGAAATACGGCATGTCCGACCTGCGGCAGCTGTTCGACAGCGACGTGCGCTGGCTTAGCCATTACGGCTTCAAGCCGCTCGACGTCCCGACGCTTGCGGGAGGATTGAGTTCGTGAGTCTCGTCGAGACCGCCATTGCAGCACCAGCCCCCACCCTGACCCTCCCCCGCAAGCGGGGGAGGGAAGGGACTGCATTCAGCGCTGGCATCACTGCATCCACCAAGCGAGGTCGGCCCCCTCTCCTGCTTGCGGGGGAGGGCTGGGGTGGGGGTATCTCGGCTCGGGAGGTCGCCATGGCTGAAGAGAAAACGCCGACATGGAAAGTATCCTCCAAGCTGCGCGCGAATGCACGCGCACTCAGGAGGAATTCCACCGACGCCGAGCGCATCATCCGGTCGGAACTGCGGGATCATCGGTTGAACGGCGCCGGTTTCCGCCGCCAGGTGCCCGTCGGCAACTACATCGCCGACTTCATGTGCCATGCGGCTAAATTGGTGATCGAACTCGATGGCGGGCAGCATTTCTCCGACCATGCTGAGCAGGTAGATTCTGCACGCTCGGCAGCTATTGAAGCGAAAGGGTTCCGGCTGCTCCGCTTCAGCAATTACGACGTGATCACAAATCGCACGGGCGTGCTCGAAACAATTGCCGCTGCCATTGCGGCAAGAGCCCCCACCCTAACCCTCCCCCGCAAGCGGGGGAGGGGACAAGAGAAGCAAAGATCATGAAATTCACCCTCTCCTGGCTGAAGGAACATCTCGACACCGACGAGCCCGTTGAAAAACTCGCCGACAAGCTCACCATGATCGGGCTCGAGGTCGAGAGCATCGACGACAAGGCGAAGGCGCTGGCGCCGTTCACCATCGCGCGCGTGATTTCGGCCGAGCAGCATCCCAACGCCGATCGCCTGCGGGTCTGCATGGTCGACACCGGCAATGGCTCGGCACCGGTGCAGGTCGTCTGCGGTGCGCCGAATGCGCGCGCAGGCCTCATCAGCGTGTTCTCCGCCCCCGGCACCTTCATTCCCGGCAAGAACATCACGCTCGGCATCGGCACCATCCGGGGTGTCGAGAGTCGCGGCATGCTCTGCTCGGCGGCCGAACTGCAGATTTCGGAAGATCACGACGGCATCATGGAGCTGCCGGCCGATGCGCCAGTCGGCGCTGGTTACGCGGAGTGGGCCGGGCTCGGCGATCCCGTGCTTGAAATCAACCTGACGCCGAACCGGCAGGATTGCACCGGCGTGCACGGCATCGCCCGCGATCTCTCAGCCGCCGACATGGGCAAGTTCAAAGACCCCGGGATCAAACCGGTCCGGGGCGAATTCCCATGCCCGGTGAAGGTGACTGTCGAGGACGCAACTCTATGCCCGGGCTTCGCGCTGCGGCTGGTGCGCGGCGTCAAGAACGGCCCCTCGCCCGAGTGGCTGCAAAAGCGTCTCACCTCGATCGGCTTGCGGCCGATCAATGCGCTGGTCGATATCACCAACTTCATGACCTACGACCGTGCCCGGCCGCTGCATGTGTTCGACGCGGCGAAAGTGAAGGGCAATCTCAGGGTGCGCCGTGCGCAAAGCGGCGAGACGCTGCTGGCGCTCCACGGACGCACCTACACGCTCGACAGCGGCGTTTGCGTGATCGCGGACGATCACGGCGTCGAATCGCTCGCAGGCATCATGGGCGGCGAAGCCTCCGGCTGTTCGGAGCAAACCACCGACGTGCTGATCGAATCGGCGCTGTGGAACGAGATCAACATCGCGCACACCGGCCGCAAGTTCGGCATCAATTCGGACGCGCGTTACCGCTTCGAGCGCGGCGTCGATCCGGCCTTCATGGTGCCGGGGCTCGAGATGGCGACCAAACTGGTCATGGAGATGTGCGGCGGCACGCCATCGGAGAATGTCGTGGTCGGCAACGCCTTCGGCGAGGACCGCGTCATCGATTTTCCGCTCACGGAAGTCAAGCGCCTCGCCGGGATCGACGTGCCGCTTCCGGAGATGAAGCGCATCCTCAGCCATCTCGGCTTCATGATGGCCGGCGGCGGCCCGGTGGTGAAGGTCGCGGTGCCCTCCTGGCGCACCGACGTGCACGGCAAGGCCGATATCGTCGAGGAGATCGTGCGCATTGTCGGCGTCGACAAGGTGCCGATGACGCCATTCGAGCGCGGCGACTTGGCCCGCAAGCCGATCCTCACCGCCATTCAGCTGCGCACCCGCCGCGCCAAGCGCGCGCTCGCCGCGCGCGGCATGGTCGAGGCGGTGACGTGGTCGTTCATTGCAAAACCGTCGGCCGAATTATTCGGCGGCGGGCAAGGCGCACTCGCGCTCGCCAATCCGATCGCATCCGATCTGTCCGACATGCGGCCGAGCCTGCTGCCGGGTCTTGTCGCCGCCGCGCAAGCGAACGCCGATCGCGGCTTTCCGGATGTAGCGCTCTTCGAAGTCGGCCAGGTGTTCAAAGGCGACAGGCCGGAGGATCAGCTGACCGCTGCATCGGGCGTCCGCCACGGCTTTGCGTCCTCAAAGGGCATGGGACGGCACTGGTCCGGTGCAGCCACGGCCGACGCACTCGACGCCAAGGCCGATGCGTTTGCGGTGCTGGCAGCCGCGGGCGCGCCGATGCAGGCGCTGCAGATCGTGCCCGGCGGCGCAAGCTGGTTGCATCCGGGGCGTTCCGGCACCATCCAGATCGGCCCGCAAAACGTGCTGGGATATTTCGGCGAGCTGCATCCGCGCACGCTGGAAGCGCTTCGAGCCGACGGCCCCCTGATCGCGTTCGAGGTGATCCTCGATCGCATTCCCGACGCCAAACAGAAGCCGACCCGCGCCAAGCCGGTGCTCGAGCTCTCGCCGTTCCAGCCGGTGTCGCGCGACTTTGCGTTTATCGTCGATCGCGACGTTAAATCAGGTGATATGGTTCGCGCGGCGCAGGGCGTCGACAAGAAGCTGATCACCGATGTCACCGTATTCGACGTCTACGAAGGCAAGGGTATCGAAGACGGCAAGAAGTCCATCGCCATCGCGGTGACCATCCAGCCGCGCGAGAAGACCCTGACCGATCAGGAGATCGACGCGGTCGCTGCCAGGATCGTGGCCGAGGTGGCGAAAAAGACCGGCGGCGTTCTGCGAGCATGATGCCGAAAAGTGTGAAGCGGTTTTCGGATAACATCATGCTCCAGATGTTTAGAGCATGAGCCCCTCCGGCCTCATCCCGACCGATATCAGTATCAACGTCGCCCTCGCCATCTGCGCGATTGCGTTCGTGTCGGGAACGGCGCGCGGATTTTCCGGTTTCGGCTCCGCATTGATTTTCATGCCGCTGGCGAGCAGCATGGCGGCGCCGCGGCTTGTCGCCGCACTCCTGCTGATCATCGATTTCGTCGCGGCCGCGCCGCTGGTTCCGAATGCGTGGAAGCAAGCGGACCGCAAGGCAACCGCTGTCATGGTATTCGGCGCCCTGATCGGCGTACCGATCGGCACTTACTTCCTCAGCCGGCTCGATCCCGTGACCACGCGCTGGATCATCTCCGCCTTCGTGTGCGGCTTGCTGATGCTGCTGCTGTCGGGCTGGCGCT
>JBGQCE010000107.1:0-8629 GCA_041495185.1 Bradyrhizobium sp. | reverse complement strand
CACCAGATCACGACGTTGCGCGCGCCCTTCGGCGAATGCCACACCGCGTGGGGAAACCGGCCCGCAATGCGTTCGAGGTCGGCGAAAACCCGGTAGCGCCGCTCGTCATGCAGGCGGCTGAGGGCGGCACTGAAGAATTGGCTGTAATCCATCGTAAAAGCCTGGAACGGAGTGTGAGGCCGGTGCGGCGCATCCTTTTTAGAGCGTTTCCAGGTTTAATGTCGAGCCGGAATTGGCCTCTCGGACGCCCGGTGAGCGGGAGGCCGGGTTGCTCAAGGCGCGGACCAAAACTTGATCCTGATCAACACGTTAGATTGCGTTTTGCTGATGCTCGGTGGCCTACTTAAGAACTCGTTAACTGATACCCCCTGCGGAGCGCGAGCGCGCGATGCTGATTGAAGACATCAAAAAGAACGAGCCGACTGTCGGTGGATAATTTCTCGGGTAATAGGGCGCGTGGCTACGGGCAAATCTGGTCATAGCAAATTTGCTTGCGGGCTACCGCTTGGTCGTAACCATCAATTACATCGAGATTCGTGCAAAGACGCGTCAGGTCAAGGCATTTAATGCTCGCAGGCGCACACCATGTTGTGGCCAAGACAACGGGTTGTTAGGAGGTTTTCGTTCGGCGTCCGGGAGAACGGCTGCATCGCGCGGATTGGTCAAAACTTCGTTAAGGACAGCATCTTGCAAACCTCCCCCAAAATTCCAGGCCGCTATTATTTGGCAATTTTTGTATTGGCCTCAGTCACCCTGTCCTACCAGATACTGATAACTCGTTTCTTCAGTGTCATGCTGTATTATCATTTTGCATTTGCCGCCATTTCACTTGCCATGCTCGGACTTACTCGCGGAGCGATGGAGGTCTACAACAACCCGGCCCGCTACGCTCCCGAACGGGTAGGTGCGGAATTCGCACGCCATGCATCGCGGTTCGCGATTACAGGCGTTGGCGCGATGATTGTCTTCCTGTGCGTGCCGCTCGTGATTCCCGGGGAATACGTAATGGTGACCCTGGCGATCGCGACGGTCGGCTTCGTAAGGCCGTTTACCGAAAGCGGCGTCTGCATAACGCTTCTGTTGACTCGCCTGCCATATGGCGGCGGATGGCTCTATGCGGCCGACCTTGCAGGGGCAGCGCTCGGATGCCTCGGGGTCATCTTCGTATTGCTCGTCGTCGATCCCGTGAGCGCCACCCTGGGGATTGGAGCCTGTGCCGCCGGTGCAGGCTGGATCGTGATGCAGGACAGCGGCGACATCCGCGGCCTGCGCCTGAGCGGCACCGTCGCGCTTACTCTGGCTGCCGCGGCAGCGGTGCATATCGGACTTGATGTTTCCGGCAAAAGCCATCTGGGCGTCTTCTGGGCCAAGGGGACTGAGCAGACCGGGACGCTCTTCGAGCGCTGGAATACTTATTCGCGCGTGAGAGTGACGGCGCTTGGAGAGAGCTCTCCGTTCGGTTGGGGCTTCGCCCACACGCCAGAGACGAAAATAGACCAGAACCGACTCGATATCGACGCAGATGCGGCCACGGTCATCACCCGGCACGATGGCAATATCGGCAAGCTGTCCTACCTGAGGGACGATGTCATCAATGCCGCCTATCTGGTGCAGTCGCCGGCCGATGTCGCCGTCGTTGGCGTGGGCGGCGGTCGTGACATTCTTTCCGGAATTTTTTTCGGCGCCAAGCATATACGCGGAATTGAGATCAACCCCGCGATCTTCGAGGTCCTCACCGACAAGTTTGCCGATTTCTCTGGTCATCTCGATCGTCAGCCCGGCGTGTCGTTGGTCAATGCCGAAGCCCGCAGCTACATCAACCACTCATCCGATCGATACGACCTTGTCCAGATATCGCTGATCGACACTTGGGCCGCCACGGCTGCTGGCGGGTTAACGCTCACGGAAAACCGGCTTTATACCGTGGAGGCGTGGGGTGACTTCTACCGGGCGCTGAAGCCTGGCGGGTTGCTGTCGGTATCGCGCTGGTATGACCCGGACGGTCACCGCGGCGAGTTCTACCGTCTCGTGGCGATTGCAGCGAGCGCTCTGCAGCGCCAAGGCGTGCCCGCAGCCGAGCTACCGCGCCATGTTGTCGCACTGAACGTCGACAAAATCGTAACGGTGATTACCCGTCCCGACGTCCTCACCGATGCCCAATGGCAAGGTGCGCGCACGAGGCTTCTGGCCCAAGGCTTCAAGATACTGATGGGGCCGGATGTCACTTTCGATGCCATCACATCGACGCTGATGTCCGGCGAGGCAGACGCGGCTTTCTTCGCGTCGCTACCGCAAAATGCCGCCCCGCCGACCGACGACAATCCGTTCTTTTTCTATACTGCGCGCTTCGGGGATGTTGTCGCCAAGCCACTGTCGACTCTCTCGAAGAACAACGCGGCGATCAGCGTTACTCTGCTGTTGATCGTGGTGGCGCTTTGCGCCTGCGGGTACTACGTCATCAATCCGTTTGTCCGTCTCGCGAGGCGGATGCCGCTGTCGACGCTGACGCCACCCGTAACCTATTTCTGCGCAATCGGCATGGGCTTCATGCTGATAGAAATATCGCAGATGCAGCGGTTGATGGTCTTCCTTGGTCATCCCGTCTATGGGCTGGCTGTGGTGCTTTTCACCATTCTTCTCTTTGGCGGAATCGGCAGCACCACGGTCGGTGCCCATACCCCTCGACCGAGCGCGGTCATCGCCAGGGTCGTCGCCCTCCTGACAACGCTCGTGGCGGCGGGACTATTGACCCCCCTGTTCGCCACGTGGGCGCGATCGGAAGCTACCGAGATGCGCATTCTATTGTCCGTACTGCTGCTGGCACCCCCGGCGTTCTGCATGGGGATGATGTTCCCGCTCGGGCTAAGTATCTGGCGCCGTCACACCGAGCTTCTTCCGTTCTTCTGGAGCGCCAACGGAATTACCTCAATGCTTGCGTCAGTGCTGGGCATGGCCTTGTCCATAGAATTCGGCATCGCCAAGACATACACGCTGGGCGTGTGCTTCTATGTCGTTTGCATATTGATGATCGTGGTAACTCGTCATGCGAATCTCATCGGCGCGTCAGCAGCGAGGCCGGTCAAGGAACCAGGATTGCTGCATCAGTATCAAGTCGCCTCCGCGGCCGCTCTAGCTCTAGCCGCACCGTCGATCTAACCGACGCAGACCGAATTGATCGATATCAAGTGACCGAATCGCTCGGACCGACCGTGCATGCGCGCACCGACGAGGTGATCGCGTAAGGAGGACGTCGGTTGCTGGTGCTTCTCGGACACGGCGCGATGTCTGCCTTGGGTCGGTAGTGCGGTCCAAGGCGGACTTCCGCCAGGCGTCGGCCGTGGATATTGGTACCGCCGCAGGCGTCAGGTTGTCCTGAAGCGGAGCACGCCGTCGGTTTCCTTCGCCGTCAGACGGCCTTCGACCAGCATGTAATTGACATGGGCGATCAATTCGCCGGCGGCAAAGCCCATCTGGTGCACGTCGAGAACGTGCTTGTGGAACACCACCGGCACCAGTTCCTTGGAGGTTTGCGGGATTTCCCGGCAGGCGTCGGCGATCAGCCGGCAGCGTTCCTCGTGATGATCCGCCAATTGCTTGATGCGCGTCTTCATGCCGTAAAACGGCACGCCGTGGCCGGGCAGCACGAGCAGGTCATAGGGTAGCGTGGTGGTGAGGCTCGCCAACGAGGCGAGGTATTCGCCGAGCGAGTTCTGGTCGGGCTCGACCGCCCAGACGCTGACATTGGGTGAAATCTTGCTCAGCACCTGATCGGCGGACAGGAACAGCTTGTCGGCGGCGCAATACAGCATCACCTGGTCGAGCGCATGGCCGCCGCCGGTGATGACCTTGAAGCGCCGCGTGCCGATCGAAATTTCGTCGCCATGCGAGATGCGGCGATAGGCCGGAGGCAGGATCGAAACCCGCTTCAGATAATCCTGGCCGCGGCCGAGCAATTTGTCGGTCAGGTTTTCATCCATGCCGTGACGCCGGAAAAACAGCCGCTGCGCGTTTCGGCGCTCTTCGGTGCCGCGGTTTTGATGGTAGACCGACTGCAGATACTCCACCTGCGACATATAGAGCGGACAGTTGAAGCGCTCCACGATCCATCCGGCGAGGCCGACGTGATCGGGATGCGAATGGGTCACGATCAGCCGCGTGATTTTCACGTGAGCCAGCGGACCCTCGAACAGCGCGGTCCAGGCCGCGATCGAGTCCTCGTTGCCGAATCCGGAATCCACCATCGCCCAGCCGTCGCCGTCGGCGAGCAGGTAGATGTTCACGTGATTGAGCCGGAATGGCAGCTTCAGCCGCACCCACAGCACCCCGGGCATCACCTCGACGACCTGATCCGGGCCGGGATGATTTTCCCAAGGGTATCGCAGCGCCTCGACCGAGGACTGAACGGTGTCTGTCTTTGAGTGCATCGCCTGGTTTCGCGTTTGTTGCTATCGGCTTAGCTGCACAATCGGCGCGGCGCCAGCCGAAAAAACAATTGCGATTCGACAAAACACAGGGGGCGCCTGCAAAATCGGACGCGAACCATGCGCGGGAAGCGCGGGCTACCGCCTGCGGCGCATGGCGAAGCGCGTATTCCGCAAAAGTGGGTACCGGTTTTGCGATCCGAATACGCGAAAATTGTAAAAAGCTTTAAGCCGCCCGGATGTTGGAGAGGAACGCGTCGATTTCCGAACGCAGGACATCGGTTTCGTGCCGGAGCGCGCTGGAGGCGCTCAGCACTTCGCCGGCGGCCGACCCGGCTTCGGCAGATGCGGTAGAGACGCCGACGATGTTGCTGGAAACCTCGCTGGTGCCGCCGGCGGCGTGCTGAATATTGCGGGCGATCTCGCGCGTGGCTGCGCCTTGTTCCTCGACGGCGGCGGCGATCGCGGTGGTCACGTCGTTGATCTCGCCGATGGTCTGGCTGATGTTGCGGATCGCACCAACGGCGGACGTGGTCACCGTCTGCATGCTGGCGATTTGCGAGCGGATTTCGTCGGTCGCCTTCGCGGTCTGGTTGGCGAGGCTCTTCACCTCGGATGCGACCACCGCAAAGCCCCGGCCGGCTTCGCCGGCGCGCGCGGCTTCGATCGTGGCGTTGAGTGCGAGCAGGTTGGTCTGCGAAGCGATGGTCTGGATCAGATCGACCACGACGCTGATACGGCCGGCGTTTTCGGCAAGGCCCTGCATGGTGGCATCGGTTGCACCGGCTTCGTCGACGGCCTTGCGGGCGATTTCCGCCGACGTGACCACCTGGCGGCCGATTTCGGCGATCGATGACGACAGCTCTTCGGTGCCCGAGGACACGGTCTGTACGTTGATGGAGGTTTCCTCGGCGGCGGACGCCACCGCGTTCACCAGCGCACTGGATTGATCGGCGGTCGTCGACATGCTTTGCGCCGTGGTCTGCATGGAATTGGCCGATTGCTGCAGGCTGTCGAGCGCGGTGCGGACGGTCGTTTCGAATTCGACAATCCGGGCCTCCATGCGGGAAGCGCGCTCGGACTTGGCGATACGGTCCTTGTCCTGATCGGCGCTCAGCGCGCGGGCCTCGATCATGCTCTCGCGGAAGACCTGCAGCGAACTGGCCATCGCCGCGATCTCGTCGCGCTGGTGTGAGCGATAGATTTCCGACTCGAGGTCGCCGCCGGACAGAAGCTGCATCGAGCGCTGCAGGTTGCCGATCCGGCGCAGGATGTTGCCGCCGACATAGCGCCAGACGAACAGCGCGGATCCGATCAGGGTGAGGCCACCCAGCGCCAGCATGATCTTGGTCGCCAGCGAAATCTCCTGGCGCGCCTGCCAGGTCAAGGCGTCGGTCTCGCTCTGCACCCCGTCGACGAGCTGCTGCACGCTGATTCCGAGGCCGACATTGAGCTTGCGGGTCTCGTCGAGAATGAGCTGGCCGTAATCGTTGGCGTCCAGTTCCTTCTGGCGAAGCTTGAAGACGCCGGTTTTGCCCTCGCCCAGCGCCAGCAATTTCAGCGCGGCGTCTCCGAGCGCCCTGGTTCCGGAGTTCTTGGGCAGCAAATCGAGGTTCGATTTGACGCGCTCTCGCGTCGCCTTGAATTCCTTCTCGATCGCTTCGAGCGTGTCGCTGCCGTTTGCCGAAAGTGCTGCGATCATCTCGGACGCCATCAGATGGCTGCTGGCGATCACATTGCCGAGCTGGTCGACGGTCCGCGCGGCCTGCGCTGCGTCGTCGGCGGCAAGGTTGGCGGATCCGAGGATGGCATTGATCTGGGCCTGGGCGTCCATCATCGCGGGGCTCGCGGCGGCAGTGAAGGCCGCGTGCGCGCCGAGCAGCGCATCGTATTGCTTCTCACGCTGGGCGGCGGCTCCAAGCCGTTCGCGCGCCGCCGAGACCAGGCTTTTGATGGTGTCGTCGATGTTCTTCACCGTCTCGGTGAGAGCTTCGACCACCGTCTTGTCGGCGCCCATTTCAATGATCTCGCCGAGCTTTGCGAGCGTGACCGCTTGCGTTTCCTTCATCTTCCTGGAGCGTTCGTTCAGCGCCTCCTCGCTTGGCGAGGCCAGCAGTGCGGGTCCCTGACTGGCAAGGCTTGCGCTCTGGGCGGAAAGTTGCAGGCTGGCCGAGAGACGGGGAATGTCCCGCCCGCTCAGATCGACCATGGTCCCGCCGAGATGCTTCAGCACTATGCCGGCGCCGACGCTGATGATGATGGCTATGCCCGCGATGACGGCGAAGGCGGCGAACAGGCGTCCCCGGACGCCCCACTGCGGACGCAGGAATTTCAGGGGCCAACCAAGTTTACCGATTGTCAATCGCATCGCCATGCTGCCCCCGCGCCCCGCCAAATCCGTCAGGATATTCGTCGGGCGGCAGTATCGCGGTACCAGGTTAACAAAATCGGGAAAGGTTGAAGGATTTGGACGCTTTTTTATCCGCCGAAAGCAAAAAGGCCGGCTTGAAGCCGGCCTTTCCGAAAATTTGCGATCAGACGCGGATCAATACTTCGCAACCACCGGGCCGCCCCAGTTGAAGCGATAGTTCAGGCCGGCCTTTACGGTGTGGTCGTCGTTGCGGAAGGTGCCCAACGGCACCAGAGCCGCAGGGGCGACGAACCGGCTGCTGCCGAAGTCATAATACTGATACTCGACCTTGGCCGACCAGTTCTGGGCGAACATGTATTCCAGGCCGGCGCCGACGGTGTAGCCATCGCGATGGCCGCTATCGAGCGCGAACGCGACCGGAGCGCCGGCGAGCGCCAGGGTTTCGTTGTTGTCGGAGTAGGCATAGCCGCCCTTGACGTAGAGCAGAGCCGGACCCCAGGTGTAGCCGAGGCGGCCGGTGACCGAGCCGAGCGCACGCTGGTTGTTGGCGTAAACGAATCCGCCGGGGAAGATCACGCTGTTGTTGTTGCCGAGCCAGCTGTACTGGCCTTCGATACCGACGACCCAGTTCGGGGCGAACTGGTAGTCGGCGCCAACCTGCAGACCGCCGAGGAACCGGCCGTCATTGTTGTTGCCGGTGACGAGGCCGTTGAAATTATTGTCGCTGGAGAAAGCGCCGCCGATGTGACCGCCGATGTAGAAGCCGGTCCAGTTGTAGATCGGCGCGGCATAGGCCGGCGCCTTGGTGTAGGTGCGGGCGCCGAGATCGGCCGCAAGTGCTGGCGCGGTCGCGCCGAGAGCGACGAGGGCCACAGTACCGAGTAGAAACTTTTTCATTAGTCTTGTTCTCCAACAGATCGTTTTTGAGAGGCGCCGCTTGTCGGCTCCATCCATGGGCAGCGCAGTTAGCCCGCTTTTGAATAAAAAGCTGTCACTCATAGGCCACACTGGGTGAGTTCCTAACCCGTTGGGGATCAACAATAATCCGTGCTTAATGAGACCTTAATCAAACCTGAAAGAAGCCTTAATTTTTTTGTGGCCCGCGCGGCTCGCTGCGGGAATGCGGCCCACGAAGAAATCGCCGCGATCGATCCGCTCAAGGAAATGCCGAACGTCGCTGACGCATGTCCGATCGCTGCGCGATGCCTAGCTCGACCAACACGTTCTTTACAATTTCGTCTTTGGGAAATTTTGCGCGGTTATATTTCTCAAAAAATTCCCTGGAGATTCTCGGTTGAAGGACGGCTTCCGCGCGAGCCGCGTCGTCGTCACCCTCCTGCGTGGGTGCAACAATGCGCTTGCCCAAATCCTTCAGGGTGATCTGCGGGGCCGCCGACCCACCCTCTGTTAGACCGTATGCAATGGACGCGCCGGTGATGTATCGCCAGTCGCTGCTTGCAGGGCTTTTGTTGAGTGCTTGTGCGACTTGATGAGGGGCCGCACCTTTTCCGGCGAAATTATCCCACAGCGCCTGAGCGACGGTCAGCGATTCCTGTAATGTATAAACTGGAAAATCAACTTGGCTGATTTTGCTTCGTTTTGCGACTACGTCCTTAGCCTTCGTCTTAGCCTTTGCAGCCATTTTAACCCCCAGCGAAATTCTGGGCATTGGATGGGCGAGTCGCCCAAATTGCAAGCGAGCGTTGAATGGCCTGCCATTAACAATCCGACGAAGCCCGGCAAGTCGCTCCGCTCCCGCTCTCGCTCCCCCGGATCGAAATCAAAAAGCCGCCTTGCGGGCGACTGGCGATAAGTGATTGTTATTATGAAATAAAAT
>JBGQCE010000106.1:0-8673 GCA_041495185.1 Bradyrhizobium sp. | reverse complement strand
GCCATCGGCGGCCTCAAGCATACCGTTCGCGACGTCAACGAGAATCTCGGCGACCGGCTGGCGTCTGCGGCGCAGATGTCGCAGCAGTTGAAGATCCAGCTCGCGGAAGGCGACAACGTCATTCGGCGGCTGTCGAGAATAGCGATCGCCGCGCGGCCCGCGGCCGGACCGGAGACTGAGGCCAACGTATCGGCGGCCCAGGCGGTTGCCGCGGCGACTCAGGCGTTTTCCGACCGCAGAAGGTCTGACGGCCTCGCCGCATGAAATCCTTACGTGACATTCGCATCATTCCAGTAGTCCTGACGGCGATCTTCGGCCTTGCGCTGCTGAAGGTCGCCGGACTCGTGGTCGATGGTGGATACGTATTCGACTATCAGCCGAACTCGATCAAGCGGTCCTGGGCGCAGGAATCCTTCAACTTTCCAACCGGCAAGCCAGACACCGCGGAGATTACAGGTTCGGTTCACGAGAAGCCCAAGGAGGAAGCCGCCAAACCGGCCGCTGTGCCGGACGTGCCGAAGCCCAGCGGCGTCGTTGTCTACCCCGAGCAGAACCAGTCGGTGTCTCCGTCCGAGCGCGCCATACTTGAGCGGCTGCAGGCGCGGCGGCAGGAACTCGAGGCTCGCGCGCGCGAAATCGACATCCGCGAAAGCCTGCTCAAGGCCGCCGAAAAGCGGATTGAGTCGCGCGTCGAGGAGTTGAAGGCCGTCGAATCGCGGATCACGACGGCGACCGAACAGAAAAACGAAGCCGATGCCGCGCGCTTCAAGGGCATCATCACCATGTATGAGGGCATGAAGCCGAAGGATGCCGCCAAGGTGTTCGACCGGCTCGAAATGTCCGTGCTGTTCGAAATCGCCTCGCACATCGCGCCGCGGAAGATGTCCGATATCCTCGGCCTGATGTCGACGGAGGCGGCCGAGCGGCTGACCGTCGAGCTGGCCCGCCGTGCCGGGTCGGACAAATCCGCATCCGCTGCCGATCTTCCCAAGATCGAAGGCAAGGTGCTGCCGCAAAAGTCCAATTAGCGAGGATATTTAACAAGTCCTTAAATCGCCAATTCTAGATTCGAAGGCGCGGGGGTGCGTGAGGGCGTCCCGCCGGCGGCCGGATCGCTGAACCGAAAGACCGTGTTGGAATGGCGCGAACGGCTGCCGCTGGGTTTTGGTCGCTATACTGCGCATGCGCGCGGAGCGTCCGGCGCTGCGTCGGTTTGCCGTCATCGCTTGCGGCGGGGCCGTCATGGCTCGCCGCTGGCCTCGTCCTGATCGGTCTGACCTTTTCCGGCGCCTGCCGGGCCGATCCGGTCAATGGCGAGGCCACGTTCTCCGCGGCCGGCGGTTACGGCCGGCTGGTTCTCAAGCTCGCCGAGGATGTCGAGCCCGAAGTGACCACCGCCGGCACCATCCTCGTGATCCGGTTCAAACGCCCGGTGGATATTTCGACCGAGCGAATACCGGAGGCGGCGCCCAATTATATCGGGTCGGTGCGGCGCGATCCCGACGGCGCGGCGATCCGGCTGTCATTGATGCGAAAGGTGACCGTCAACACCATGACGGCCGGCGAGCGGGTGTTCGTCGATCTCTTGCCCGACACATGGACCGGTCCGCCACCCGGCCTTCCCCCCGAGGTGATCCGCGAACTGTCCGAACGGGCGCGGGCCGCCGAGCGCGCATTGCGCCAGCAGCGCGCCGCGGCGGAGGCGAACAAGCGTGCGCCGATTCGCGTGCGCGCTTCGGTACAACCGACCTTCGTCCGGTTCGTATTTGAAATGCCGGACGGCGTCGGCGTCTCGTCGGCCTTGAACGATCAGAAACTGACGCTTCTGTTCAACGCCATGCTGACCTTCGATCTGGCTGACGCCAAGGAGGCCGCGCCTGCGAACATTGCCTCGATCAACCAGAAGGTCGCGGGCGACACCTCCGCGGTGGAACTCGTGCTGATCGGCGATGTCGATGTCCACTCCTTCCGCGAGGAGAAGAACTACATTATCGACGTCGCCTTCCAGCAGACGAAGAAACCCTCGACGCTGCCCTCGACCGCATCGGATGCCTCGCATGCACCGGCGTCAGCAGCACCGGCGTCAGCCGCACCGGCGCCAGCCGCACCTGTAGCAACCGCGCCGGCCGCGTCCGAGAAGCCGGCCGGTGCAGCTCCGGCATCGCGGCAATCCGGTGAGATCGTGCCGCCGACGTCGGAGGCGATCGCCAGGCAGGCAAAGATCGAGATCAATCCCGAGGCGGCGGCAAAAATGTCGCCTGCGCCGGAAACGCCGGCGCCCGAGCATCCGTCAAAGGAGATGCCCGCGCCTGCGGCGGCGATGCCGGCTCCTGCAGCGGCAATGCCGCAAACTCTCGCCGCGTCCGAACCGCCGGCGGAAACCAGGCCGCCGCCGGCAAATGCGGCCGGCGACAGCGCCGCTTCGGTAGAAGCCAGGCGAAGCAGTGACGGCCTCAGTCTGACGTTTTCCTTTGCCGCAGACACGCCCGCGGCATTGTTCCGTCGCGCCGACACCGTGTGGCTGGTGTTCGATTCAACAAAGCCGATCGATATCGAGCCGATCCGCAGCAAGGGCGGCTCGATCGTCGCCGAGGTCAGCCAGCTGCCGCTGGACAAGGGGCAGGCGATCCGCATTCGCCTCAACCGTCCTCAAATGCCGTCGCTGACGGGGGAAGACCAGGCCGGCGGCACGAGCTGGACGCTGACATTTGCCGATACGATGCGAACGCCGACGCAACCGCTGATCGCGATACGCAACATCACCGATCCCGCGTTTGCCAATGTCACGGTGCCGCTGGCCAAATCCGGCCTTCTGCACCGGCTTGTCGATCCCGATGCCGGCGACACCATCCTGGTGGTCGCGGCGCCGCCGCCCGTTCGCGGCTTCATCAAGCGGCAGGATTTTGTCGAGTTGTCGCTGCTCGAATCGATCCACGGCGTCGCGATCCGTCCGAACTCCGATGACATCACCGCCGAGGTCGCTTCCGACAAGGTCATTCTCGGCAGGCCCGGCGGCTTGACGCTGTCATCGGCCGAGGTCGGCGCGGAGCGCGCGCCGGCCGCGTTCCGGCCGATTTTCGAAGTCACCGAGTGGCGCAAAAATCAGGACGAAAACTTTTCCGCGCGGGAGAATGCGCTTATCGCCGCCGCGGCGGCGGTCGAACCCGACCGACGCATGCCGGCCAGGATCGATCTTGCGCGGTTCTATCTCGCGCGCGGGATGTATGTGGAGGCCAAGGGCGTTCTCGATCTCGCGTTGGGGGACGCCAAGCCGGGCCTCGATGACACGGTGGCGCTGATCGTGCATTCGGTCGCGAGCAGCCTGATGGGCCGCCCCGAGCAGGCGCTCAAGGACCTTACCAATCCGGCGATCGGAACCAATTTCGATTCGCAGCTGTGGAAAGCGCTGGCTTACGCTCGCATGGGAAGGTGGGCGGAGGCCCGGGAGAAATTCAAGAACGTCGAATTCGCCATCACCTCGCTGCCGATCGAGCTGCAGCGCATCGTGGTGTCGGAAGCAATGCGCGCCTCGCTCGAGGTCAGGGATTACTCGGGAGCCGCGAAACGCTCCAGCGACCTGGACGTGATCGGTCTTTCCGCAGAAATGAAACCTGCGATTTCGGTGTTGCGCGGCCGGCTCGCCGAAGCGCTCGGGCGCGACAGGGACGCGCTGGATGCCTACAGGATGGCCATCGAATCCGGGGATCGGGGAGCGGCCGCCGAAGCCAAGCAGCTGGAGATTGCGTTGCGGCAGAGGCGCAGTGAAATCAGCCAGGCTGACGCATTGCGCGAACTTGAAACGCTCTCGGTAGTGTGGCGCGGCGACGGGGTCGAGGTGAAGACGCTGCAGATGCTGGCGCGTATCTATTCCGAGACCGGACGCTACAACGAGTCCTTCGCGGCGACACGGAACTCGACCCGGCTGCAACCCAATTCGGAAATTTCGCGGGAGGGCCAGGACGCGGCCGCGGCGCTGTTCGCACAACTCTTTCTCAGTCCGAAAGGCGACGATCTTCCGCCGGTCGACGCGCTCGGAATGTTTTACGAGTATCGCGAATTGACGCCGATCGGGCGGCGCGGCGATGAAATGATCCGCCGGCTTGCGGATCGGCTGGTCGCCGTCGATCTGCTCGATCAGGCCAGCGAACTCTTGCAGTATCAGGTCGATAAGAGACTGGAGGGCGCGGCGCGCGCACAGGTCGCAGCGCGCCTGGCGATGGTCTATTTGACCAGTCGCAAGCCGGACCGCGCTATCGCAGCACTTCGCACCACGCGCATTGCCGATCTCTCGGGCGAACTGCGTCAGCAGCGGCTGCTGCTGGAGTCGCGCGCGCAAAGCGACGTCGGCCGTCACGACCTTGCGCTCGACATCGTCTCGAATATCTCGGGCCGCGAGGCGATCCGGCTGCGCTCCGACATCTACTGGGCGTCGCGGCGCTGGCGCGAGGCATCCGAACAGATCGAACTTTACTATGCCGACCGCTGGCGCGACTTCAAACCCCTGAACCCGGTGGAGAAGGGCGACGTGATCCGCGCGGTGGTCGGATACGCGCTTGCGGAGGACGCCATCGGTCTGGCGCGCTTCCGGGAAAAATATGCGCCATTGATGAGCGGCGAAGCCGATCGTGCCGCCTTCGAGACCGCAAACAAACCGGCCGCCGCCAGCAGCGCTGAATTCGCCCAGATCGCCAAGATGGCGGCGAGCGTCGATACGCTTGACGGGTTCCTGCGCGAGATGAAGACCCGATTCCCGGACGCGACCGCGCGCGCGCCGTTGCCGCCGGAAACCGCGAAAGGGGAGCCGGTCCACACCGGCTCGCTGCCGGAGATCGTCGGATTGAAGCGGGTTGGCGCCGCAAGGTAACCCGTCACACATCGCCGTCTTCCCCTCGACAGACGCCTGCCGAAACGGCAACCTGTAGCGATCGACAGTCCCGCCCGGAGGAAGCCGCGATCATGAGCAAGCCCACCAAGACCGAAGCCGAACTCATTGCGATGGCAAGAGCAGAGCTCAAAGTCCACGTCGAGGTTCCCAACGGGATCGGGATTACCGTCCTGCGCAACGGGGACTCCTGGGAATTCCGGACCAAGGCCGACGAGGCGACCGTCGCCAAACCCGGCTATCCCGAATGCGTCGCGATGATCGTCCAGATCGGCGACCACCTCAGCAAGCAATATGATGTGAGAGGGTGAGGGCGGCGAAGCTCAATACCAGCGCAAATCCAGCTTGCCCCCGACCGGCAGTTGGATGCGATCAGTATTTGGCCACGACCGGGCCGGAGTTGAACAGGTAGTTGACGCCGAAGCGGACAATGTTGGTCCTCAGCGGGAAATTGTGATTCAAAAATATCCCGGTGGGTCCCGCCTCTCCCACAAGCGGACCCGATGCCGCTACAGAGCCAAAATCCGCATAGAGATATTCGAGTTTCGCCGTCCAATTTTTGCTGATGGCGTGCTCGACGCCGGCGCCGACCGTCCAGCCCACCTTGGTCGTCGATGCGCTCGCAAATTCACTTTCTATAAGGGACTGGGGGTTCAGGACTACATTGGAGTACTTCGCCGAGGCATCGATTCGGGTCATGGCAAGCCCGCCTGTCCCGTACACCAGCCACGTATCCCAAGCGTAGCCGAGGCGGCCGCGTGCCGTGAACAACCAGCGTGTTTCGATTGAGCTGTTGGTCGTGACCGACTGTCTGGCAGGATCGACAAGCGCCGTAGGGAATGTGGTTGAGATGCTATTCTTTAAACCGAAGTAATTGAAGTCCGTTTCGCCCCCTAAAACGAGGTGACCGAATTGCCGGTTGCAGCCGAGTTGACCGCCGACAGTGGCCCCTTCCGGATGCAAGACCGGAGACTGTTCACGGGTAAGCTCATTGACGAACGCGACGTTAAATGGGACCTGTGAAGTAACAGTTGTATTGACGTCCGACCTTCCCCACGCCCCACCCCCATTGCCGCCGAGATAACAACCGGTCCAGCTAAAGGCCGGTGCGGCAGCAGTGTAATGCAACGCCTTCACAGGCAGATCGGCCGCTGAGGCCGCGCCAATTCCGAGGATCGCGCTGACTGCAGCAGCGGCGGAAAGGATCAGTTTTGAATTTTTCATGGCAGTCCCAACAGAGACAATTCCGCACTGAATCTGAGCTTGAAACCTATCATCGGAGAAATCCCCGATGCGTGCCATTCTCGGGGTCCCAAACGAATTTAAGGGAGTGTTGCAAAAAAACCGACTTGGCACGCAGGCCTCAGATACCGATCAGGCCCGATGTCTGTTCCGGGTGTGCGCCGTGACAAGGCGGCGCTTTCCAGTGGGTGCAAGCCCCACCCGGCAATCGCTCCAGCCGGAAGCAATCGGAGCAGTCATGGAGGTAACGAAGTGGCTGAAGCCTTCGATTAGCGTGTCACGAATTGGTGACAGCGCGAGTGTGCAGGCCGCAACGCGAGTGAACGCTGAGCAATCCTCGAAAAGGACAATGCGCAGGCCGACCCGACAACCCTTTCGGGGAAGGCGGATACATCTGGATGAAATGAGCGAAGCAGTACGTCCAGATGCTGCGCCGGGGTAGTGGCGGCGGCATGTACACAAGGAAAGCGCACGAAACACGGGAAGCCCCAAGGCGTGGTCAGCGATGACCAACCGGAAGCCCGTGAGGGACAGACTGGGCGCCCTGGGGTGGCGGAGAGGTTCGTAGTACCGCGGAAGCCGGGTAACTCCGGTGGAGGGAAGGGACCTCAGTTCAAGACAGACGCAATACGTAGTGAAGGACCTGGAGATTGGGAAACCTATCAACTCCGATAAATGTTCAGAAGCTGCAGAAGGCGTTGCACGCGAAAGCGTGAAGTCTTGTCCGAGAGCCGGATGCGGGAAATCTGCCTGTCCGGTTCGATGAGCGGGATGTGGAAACGGAGCCATGGTGGAACCATTGAGGCACCGCCAGACGAAAGGGGCGGCAACAGATATGTTCTACCTAAAGCCACCGCGCCACATCTCGACTCTACCAATCGCGTCGGTTCCGCAATGTCCGCGTCATGTCCGCTATTCCCCCAATCGCTGTAATATTACCGCTCAGCAATAGGCCCAAGGTGGGTATCAAGCGTCAGATTTCATCCACGAGCCCTTAGTTGAACAAGCGGCGTGGTCTCCATTCCTGAATCACGAGCGGCCGCGAGTGGACAGCTACTTGTTCAATTCGAAAGCCAGCACAATCGTGTCGGGCGTCTGCCTGAAATCCCTTGCAACGACTTCGCGCACCGTGTCCGCCAGCTCACCCAGTGGCTTGCCGGCATAGACGCGTGGAAAAGTCTCCGTCACCGACCGAAGATTGCCATTGCGCCAGTTGAAGCCGACTTCCGGCCTCACACCTGTTGCCTCCTTCAGATCGGCTTCGACCGCCTTCGCATAGCTGAGGCCGGATGAAATCAGGTCGACCGCGCCACAGCCGGCCAGGCCAACGGCGAGAACGACTGATACGATAGCCCTGCGAATCTTCATGCGGCACCGAATAAAGCGGACTTCCAGGCCCATTTGTCGGTCTTGGCCCAGTTCTCGTTCATGCGGCTTGGCCCTGCCCTCAGCTTCATTTTCCTGCTATTGAACGCCCGGAAAACAACAGCAACCTCTTCGATCTCTCAAGGGAGCAAGAAAGACATGCGTTACCTCCACACCATGCTGCGCGTTCGAAATCTCGATGCCGCGCTGAAATTCTATCAGGATGCGCTGGGATTGAAGGAAGTGCGCCGGGTCGACAACGATAAAGCAAAATTCACGCTGGTGTTCCTGTGCGCCGCCGAGGACGAGGCCTTGCTCAAACATACTCCCAAGAATCGCGGCGCGCCGCTGGTCGAGCTCACCTATAATTGGGACGAGGAGAAATACGGCGAGGACCGCTATTTCGGCCACCTCGCCTATGAGGTCGATGACATCTACGCGACCTGCGCCCGCCTGATGAAACTCGGCGTCACCATCAACCGTCCGCCGCGCGACGGCAATATGGCTTTCGTCCGCTCGCCGGATCTGCACTCGATCGAACTTCTGCAGAAGGGCGATCCGAAGCCGCCGGCGGAACCGTGGGCCTCGATGCCGAATACCGGACATTGGTGAGAGGCTTTTTCTGCACCCTCTTGCCGGAACCTCGCGCTCGCTTCCGCGTTTCTAATCCATGATGAATTCATGGAGAAGAAGATGGGACGAGGAATTTTGCTCTGGCTGCTCGGCGTGCCGATACCGGTGATTATTCTGTTGTGGTTGCTTTTCGGCCGCTAGAAATCTACTGCCGGTACGCCCCACGTGAAATCGGCTCCGCCGCTAGCGGGGCTTTTTTCGCGCCCTGACATTATTGTTATCTATCATCAGGCCCGCGCTTTTTCGGCAAAATTCCGATATGACCCACGACAACGGATCATTGGGAGTGAAAAATCGTGCCGGACAATAAACATGGACAGCTGACGATTTGGGGCCGGGCCAATTCGGTCAACGTGCAAAAAGTGCTGTGGTGCCTGCGCGAGCTCGACCTCGCCTATCAGCGTATCGATGCCGGCATGGCGTTCGGCCGCAATCACGAGCCCGAATACCTCGCGATGAACCCCAACGGGCGCGTACCGACGCTGGTAGACGGCGATTTCGTGCTTTGGGAATCGAATTCGATCATGCGCTACCTCGTGCTCGCCTATGGG
>JBGQCE010000105.1:0-8761 GCA_041495185.1 Bradyrhizobium sp. | reverse complement strand
CATTCGACGCCGGCCGTTTGGCCGCCGCGTCCGCCGCACAGACCAATAACTTGCACGTATTCTGTTCGCAAAACCGGTATCCACTTTCGCGGAATACGCGCTAACCAGAAACGTCAGATTTGCGCGTTGCCCGGAATTTGTTGCTGATCTTGCTGTCTGTGCTGTTGCTGCCGTATCTGCTGGCGCCGCTGTACCGCGCTGGCCATCCGGTCTCGACGCTGATGGCCTGGCGCTGGCTGAAGGGCGCGCCGATATCGCGGCAATGGATCGATTTCAACGCGATTTCTTCTTCGCTGCCGCGTTCGGTGGTGGCGTCAGAGGATGCCAAATTCTGCAGCCATCACGGCATCGACTGGGACGCATTGCGCGACGTCATCGACGACGCGGAGGATGGCGAGGTCACCCGCGGCGGCTCCACCATCACCCAGCAGGTGGCGAAAAACCTGTTCCTGTGGCCGGGCCGCAGCGTGGTCCGCAAGGCGCTGGAGTTTCCGCTCGCGCTGTGGATCGACCTGGTGCTGCCGAAGCAGCGGATCCTGGAAATCTACCTCAACGTCGCCGAGCTCGGTCCATCCGGCCAGTTCGGCGCGCAAGCGGGCTCTACGTACGCTTTCGGCCATCCGGCATCGGCGCTTGCGCCGCGCGAAGCGGCCTTGCTGGCGGCGATCCTGCCCAATCCGGTGAGGCGCAGCGCCCGCAATCCCGGCCCCGGGGTGCGCCGTCTGGCCGGGACCTATATGGCTCGGGCGCAGGCCTCAGCCTTGCAGCGATGCTGGAGCGAAAATCGTGCTTTTTGAGCCAATTTTCGGCGGTTTTGGCGGGAAACCACCCTAGCTTTGCAATGGCCCATCCTCTATAAGCGCGGCCTTATCGGCATTTCAGCTCGCGCCAAAACGCTATGGCCGTCCCCCGCGGACGATGCCCCCGACAACACCCCTAGAGGACACCGACATGGCCGTTCCCCGTAGAAAAACATCGCCCTCGCGGCGTGGCATGCGCCGCTCGGCGGACGCGCTGAAGAAGCCGACCTATGCCGAGGACAAGGATTCGGGCGAGTTGCGCCGCCCGCACCACCTCGATCTGAAGACCGGCATGTACAAGGGCCGGCAGGTTCTGAAGGCGAAGAAGGAATCCTGATACGGGCGGAAGGCAGGACGCCCGCGACGTCGGGCGCGGCGCCTGGACCCCTGCGGTTGGCGGCGCCTGCCTGAATTCGGCCAACGAGTAAGGTAACAGGTTTCCTGTCGCGAACCGGACGGTTCGCTCCTGCTCGAAAAAGAAGGCCTCGCCGATGTCCATGGTCGGTTTTCCGCTTCTTCTGATTCCGCTCGCGATCTACAACATCATCGTCTTGCTGATGCCCGGCGTTTCCCTCGCCGAGCCGCTTGTGAAGCTGACGCTGATGTCCGGCGCCGAATGGCCGGTGACGCTGAGCGACATGCTTGTGACGCTCGGCATCGTGTTGCTGCTGCTGGAGGTCATCAAGGGCGCGCGACCCGGTGCGAAATATCTCACCGATCATCTGTTGTCGCTGATCGTGTTCGGCGGCGCGGCCGCCGAATTCATGCTGTGGCCGCACTTCGGCACCTCGACCTATTTCCTGCTGACAATGCTGGCGCTGGTGGATTTCCTCTCGGGCATCGCGCTGCGCGCACGGCGCGGAATGCAGGCCGCGTCAACCGCCGCGGTTTCTGGCAGGGGCGCCCGAACGGCTGCCGCCGCGCCCGAACCTCGATTCGAACCAGCACCTGCACCATCGATACCGCCGGCGGCTTCGGTCGCCGAATCCGTGCTGCTCGATGACCCCCAGCCGAAAATCGTGCATGCCGACGTCACACCGAGCGGACCATCGCCGGAGGTCCTGTCCCCGGGACTGCAACCGGGTGACGGCTCGCCGTCCTCGCCGGACACGCCGCCGCGCTGACTTTTTCTCTTAGATGACTTGCCGCGTCCGGATACCGGCGCCCAAAGTATGGTGCCGGTTAGCACCGTAAGCGGTCTGTGCATCGGCGGGCGTCCCCCGCCGCATGCTGCGCGTTTGTGGCACCTGCTCGGCCGTTGCGATCAGATGCGTGACAAAGATCGGGTCGGGCCGGGGCAGCGGGATGTGCGCCCGCGACCATTGCGCCGATGTTACCATCGGTACCAGCGCAACGCAGGGCGGCTTCGCGTCCGCGAGAACGCCATCGCCTGCCGTCTCTTCTGGTCGACCGATACCTGACATTGCAAATCGAAATCCGGCTGAACTGTCACGTTTTGGGACGTGACACCCTTTCTCGATTTCTTAACCGCAAGGACCATGCCGGTTCTCCCCGCTTTGTTCCCGGCGGCTGGACAACGTGGTTTCCGAATTATTTATGAACTTTGCCTAGGGTAAGCGCCGAAACAGGCAGTATCCTTCAGACCGGGAATCACCGAGCCGTGTCCCGAAACGAGGCGATTGTGACATCCGCGTTTCCAAGAGCTTCGACCATCCTGGCCTCGCTTGGCCAGGCAGCTTTCGTCTGGGACGTCGCAACCGACGCGATGGTCTGGAGCGATCACCTGTCCTCGGTCTTCCCGGATATCCCGGCGGCGTCGCTGGCGAGCGGGACGGAGTTTTCAAAACTGATCGAGCCGGTGCGCACGATCCGGTCGGACACGCTGGGCCAGTCGCCACCCGCGCGCGGCGGCGAGGGCGTGCCTTACCGGATCGAATATGGCGTGCGGACCTCTACGTCCTCGCCGGTGCTCTGGATCGAGGAAACCGGCTGCTGGTTCGCCGGCGCCGACGGCAAGCCGGCGCGCGTCCAGGGCATTGTCCGCATCAACAACGAGCGCCACGCCCGTGACGAGCAACTCGTGAGATTGTCGCGGCACGACCCGCTGACCGGCGAACTCAATCGCACGCATCTGGTCGCATCGCTGGCCGAGGCGATCGAGGAAGCCGCGCGCTTGCGCTCGTCCTCCGCCTTCATGCTGATCGGCATCGATCATCTGGCGCGCATCAACGACGCGTTCGGCTTCGATGTCGCGGATGCGGTGATTTCCGAAGTGGGCAAACGCATTCGTGCGCGGCTGCGCGGCGGCGACGTGCTCGGCCGGTTCTCCGGCAATAAATTCGGGCTGATCCTGAAGAACTGCACGGTCGACGACATGAATGTCGCCGCCGAGCGGTTTCTGGCCAGCATTCGCAACGAGGTGGTACCGACCAAATCCGGCCCGGTCTCGGTGACCGCGTCGATCGGCGCGGTCAGCGTGCCGCGCTACGCGCGCAGCGCCGACGAGGCGATCAACCGCGCCCATGAAACGCTCGACATGGCGAAGCGCCGCCGCGCCGGCTCGTTCTCGCTGTGGCGGCCGAATGTCGAGCGCGACGCCCAGCGCCGCGTCAATATCCGCGTCACCGACGAAATCGTCACTGCGCTCAACGAGCGCCGGATCGTGATGGCGTTCGAGCCGGTGGTGGAGGCGCGTTCGCGCAATGCTTCGTTCTACGAGTGCCTGGTCCGCATGGAGCAGGATGACGGGCAGGTTCTGCTGGCGCCGGACATCGTCCCCGTAGCCGAGAAGCTCGGCCTGATACGCCTGGTCGATCACCGCGTGCTTGAACTTGTGGTGGCTGAACTTGCGGCCTCGCCGAACGTGCAGCTCAGCCTCAACATCTCGCCCGATACCACGATGGACCCGGATTGGTGGACTTCCATCGAATCGCTGATGCGCGCGCATCCCGGCGTCGCCGAGCGGTTGATCGTCGAAATCACCGAAACCGTCGCGATCCAGGATATCGACGATGTCCGCGGCTTCGTCACGCGGCTCAAGAATTTCGGCAGCCGGATCGCGATCGACGATTTCGGCGCCGGTTACACCTCGTTCCGGAACTTACGCAAGCTTGGCGTCGATATCGTGAAGATCGACGGCGCCTTCGTGCAGAACATCGCGCGCTCCGCCGACGATCGCGCCTTCGTGCAGACGCTGATCGACCTGGCGCGCCGGCTGGAAATCAAGACGGTCGCGGAATGGGTGCAGGACGACGAGTCCGCATTGATGCTGTGCGACTGGGGCTGCGACTACATCCAGGGGCGGCTGATCGGGCTTGCCTCCTCGCAACGCCCCTGGGCGACATCGGTCGAAACAGCGCTTCCGGCGGCGAGCTAAAGCGTCGTCCCTGCGAAAGCAGGGACCTATAACCAGCAGCGTTGATTGTTGAAGAAGGCCTCGACCCGATTGCCCGATCGATAGGACACGGCGTCCCCGCCTTCGCGGGGACGACGAGGGAGAGAATCACTCTTCCTTTTTCGGCTCTTTCGACATGCGCTCGAGCCGGTCCTGCATGTCCTTCATCTGACGGCGCAGATCGTCGATGTTGTCTTCCTCGGGCGCCGGCTCCGGCACCTTTTCCGGCTCGGCGACAGGGGCACTTCCCGCGCGCGGCGGCACGAACGGCTTGAACATCGAGAACGTCTGCTGAAACAATTCCATGTTGCGGCGAACGTGTTCCTCCAGCGGCGCGAACGGCGTCCCGCTGAAGGTGTTGGTCAGTTGCTTGCGGAATTTTTCCTGCTCGCGCGTCAGCGTGTCGATCGCTTGTTCCAGATATTTCGGCACTACCATCTGCATGCTGTCGCCGTAGAAGCGGATCAGCTGACGCAGGAAGGTGGTCGGCAGCAGGTTTTGACCCGCCTTGTTTTCCTGTTCGAAGATGATCTGCGCCAGCACCGAACGGGTGATGTCGTCGCCGGTCTTGGCGTCATAGACGAGGAAATCCTCGCCCTCTTTCACCATCGTCGCGAGGTCCTCGAGCGTCACATAGGTGCTTGTACCGGTATTATAGAGCCTCCGGTTTGCATATTTCTTGATCGTGGTGGGTTGGTCTGATTTCGCCATGGGCTCACACATGCACACCGAGGACGGGAACCCGACGGCATCGCCGAAGGGCTGACGAGGAACGCATTGCAGCAAAGGTAAGCATTTTCAATGAGGTTCGGCTACCGTTTTGTGCGGCTCGGTCAATTCCAAAGCATAGGCACTGCTCAGGAAACTGCAGCGCGTGGTCCGCAAAAGTGGGCACCGGTTTTGCGGTTAGACCACGCGCCATCATTATAATGGGGCATTTTCTAACGGAAAACCGGCTTCCACTTTGCCTGAAAATGCCCCCGCATCATTTTGAATGCGCCGCGGCAAGATTTCGTCCTCTGACCGATTGACATGCCTCAACTCCATTAACAGGATGAGGTGAGAGACTGGCCTGCCAATCCGGCGCCCGCCGTCCAAGACCCTCAAGCCCAGGAGATGTCCATGTCAGACGATGTCGTCATCGTCAGCGCCGCCCGCACCCCGGTCGGAAGTTTCAACGGTGCGTTTGCCACCACCCCGGCCCACGATCTCGGCGCTATCGCCATCAAGGCCGCGCTGGAGCGTGCAGGCATCGAGCCCGGCCGTGTCTCCGAGGTGATCATGGGCCAGATCCTGACCGCGGCGCAGGGCCAGAACCCGGCCCGTCAGGCCTCGATCGCCGCCGGTATCCCGGTGGAAAGCCCGGCATGGGGCGTCAATCAATTATGCGGCTCGGGCCTGCGCACGGTGGCACTGGGCTACCAGGCGCTGCTCAACGGCGATTCCGAAATCGTCGTCGCCGGCGGCCAGGAATCCATGAGCATGGCCCCGCACGCGCAATATCTGCGCGGTGGCGTCAAGATGGGCGGGCTTGAGTTCGTCGACACCATGATCAAGGACGGTCTGTGGGACGCCTTCAACGGCTACCACATGGGCAACACCGCCGAGAACGTCGCCCGGCAATATCAGATTACCCGCGCGCAGCAGGACGAGTTCGCCGTCGCCTCGCAGAACAAGGCCGAGGCCGCGCAGAAGGCCGGCAGGTTCAAGGACGAGATCGTTCCGGTCACCATCAAGTCCCGCAAGGGCGACATCATCGTGAGCGATGACGAATATCCGCGTCACGGCGCAACCCTCGATTCGATGGCCAAGCTCAGGCCGGCCTTCGAGAAAGACGGCACCGTGACCGCCGGCAGCGCCTCGGGCATCAATGACGGCGCGGCAGCGGTCGTGCTGATGACCGCGAAGCAGGCCGCCAAGGAAGGCAAGAAGGTGCTGGCCCGTATCGTGTCGTGGGGCCAGGCCGGCGTCGATCCCAAGATCATGGGCACCGGGCCGATCCCGGCTTCTCGCGCCGCACTGAAAAAGGCCGGCTGGAACGTCGGCGATCTCGATCTGATCGAGGCCAATGAGGCCTTTGCGGCGCAGGCCTGCGCGGTCAACAAGGATCTCGGCTGGGATACTTCCAAGGTCAACGTCAACGGCGGTGCGATCGCGATCGGCCATCCCATTGGCGCATCCGGCGCGCGCGTGCTGGTGACGCTGTTGCATGAGATGCAGAAGCGCGACGCCAAGAAGGGCCTCGCCACGCTGTGCATCGGCGGCGGCATGGGCATCGCGATGTGTATCGCACGCGACTAAACAAACGGCAGCGGGATGTGTCGAGTGATGAAAAGATCAGCTCGCAATCGCACAGCACGAAGCTAAATAAAAAACGCCCGGCCTTGTGCCGGGCGTTTTGTTCTTGATGTTCGTCAAACCGCCCGCTTAATTCGAAGCTACATAAGAAGTGTAGTTCAAAGAACACCAAGGGAAGGATTCGACATGGCACGTGTTGCGTTGGTGACGGGGGGAACGCGGGGCATTGGAGCGGCGATCAGCAAGGCGCTGAACGCCGCGGGCTACAAGGTCGCCGCCAGCTATGCGGGCAATGACGCGGCTGCGGAAAAATTCAAGGCCGAGACCGGCATCCCCGTCTACAAGTGGGATGTCAGTTCGTTCGACGCTTGCGCCGCAGGTGTCAAGAAGGTCGAGGCCGAGCTCGGCCCGGTCGATGTGCTCGTCAACAATGCCGGCATCACCAAGGATGGCGCCTTCCACAAGATGACGCTTGAGCAGTGGAATGTGGTCATCAATACCAATCTTGGCTCGCTGTTCAACATGACGCGCCAGGTGATCGAAGGCATGCGCGCCCGCAAGTTTGGCCGCGTCATCAACATCTCCTCGATCAACGGCCAGAAGGGACAATTCGGCCAAGTCAATTATTCGGCGGCCAAGGCCGGCGACATCGGCTTCACCAAGGCCCTGGCGCTGGAGAACGCCAGGGGCGGCATCACCGTGAATGCGATCTGTCCGGGCTATATCAATACCGAGATGGTGCAGGCGGTGCCGAAGGAAGTGCTGGAGAAAAGCATCCTGCCGCTGATTCCGATCAATCGCCTCGGCGAGCCCGAAGAAATCGCCCGCGCTGTGGTGTTCCTCGCCGCCGACGAGGCCGGCGCCATGACCGGCTCGACGCTCTCGGTCAATGGCGGTCAGTATATGGTGTGATCGTTACCCCTCGTCATTGCCTGCGACAAACGCGGAGTGTTTGCGCAAGGGAGCGCTAGCGACGAAGCAATCCATTTCCGCTATGTGGATTGCTTCGCTTCGCATGCAATGACGAGCCAATGACCCCACGCACGGCCACGCTGATCGGACTGACCGCGATCCTGATGTGGTCGCTGCTGGCGGCGCTGACGGTGGCGACAGGAAAAATCCCGGCCTTCCAGCTGGCGGCGATGACGTTCGCGATCGGCGCGCTGGTGGGCTTTCTGACCTGGATCGGGCGGCCTGATGCGATCGGCGCGTTGCGGCAACAACCGCTGGTGTGGATTGTCGGGGTCGGTGGTCTTTTCGGCTATCACGCTCTGTATTTCCTGGCGCTGCGCTTCGCGCCTCCGGCCGAAGCGGGCCTGTTGAATTATCTCTGGCCGCTGTTGATCGTGTTGTTCTCGTCGCTACTGCCCGGCGAGCGGCTGGCGCCGCACCACATCATCGGCGCCCTGCTTGGGTTAGCCGGGACGGTGCTCCTGTTTGCGGGCAACAGCGGCAGCGGGTTCGCGCCTGGCCAGCTGCCCGGATTGATCGCGGCATTCGTCGCGGCCTTCGTGTGGGCGGCCTATTCGGTGATGTCGCGCAAGCTCAAGGCAGTGCCGACAGACGCCGTGGCAGGCTTTTGCCTCGCCACCGCGCTGCTCGCCGCCGTGGTGCATGGGCTGGTCGAGATCACGGTCTGGCCCGATACGTCAGCGCAATGGCTGGCGATAACAGCGCTCGGCGTCGGACCGGTAGGCGCCGCATTCTACGCCTGGGATATCGGAATGAAGCGCGGCGATATCCGTGTGCTGGGGGCAGCGTCCTACGCGACGCCGCTGCTCTCGACCGCGTTCCTGATTCTGGCCGGCTTTGCAAAACCCAGCGTCGCAATAGCGGTTGCAGCCGTGCTGATCGGCGGCGGCGGCTTGATTGCGGCGAAGGATATGTTTCGGATCCGCTGAGCTAGCCGGCAGGCGCCCAACCCTTCGGGGCCAGTTCGAATTTCGCAAAATCAAAACCGGGCGCCACGGTGCATCCCACCAGCGTCCAGTCGCCGGTGCTTTCGGCAGCCTGCCACGCTTGCGCCGGCACGATTATCTGCGGCACTTCGCCGGCAGCGAGATCGGGTCCGAGTCTGACAGTGCGCTTGTCCCTGCTATCGGCGATCTGCAGGGTCAGCGCATGGCCTGCGTAATAGTGCCAGATCTCCACCGCATCGATGCGGTGCCAGTGCGAGCGCTCGCCGCGCGCCAGCAGAAAATAGATCGCGGTGGAATGCGAGCGTCCATTGGCGTCGAGGCGCGTATCGCGAAAATTCTCGCGATAGTGCCCGCCCTCCGGGTGCGGCTGCAGCTCGAGCCGGGCGATG
>JBGQCE010000104.1:0-8767 GCA_041495185.1 Bradyrhizobium sp. | reverse complement strand
GGTCGGCTCATCCGCCAGCACGAGATCGGGGTTCATCGCGAGCGCGCGTGCCACCGCGACCCGCTGCTGCTGACCGCCGGACATGTTCATGGCAGGATTGTTGGCAACGTTTTCCAGGCCGACCTGCACCAGAAGCTCGCTGGCCCGCTTCTCGATGTCAGCGCTGGGAAACCCCCGGTCCACCAGCATCGGCATCATCACGTTCTCGCGTGCGGTAAATGCCGAAATCAGCATGTGATACTGAAACACGAAGCCGATCGTGTGCCCGCGCAGATGGGTGATATCGGCGTCCCCCAGCACGCCGCTGTCCTGGCCCTTGATGACGAGCCGCCCCGAGGTCGGCCGGTCGAGAAGTCCCACGATGTTGAGAAGCGTGCTCTTGCCGGAACCGGATGGTCCCATCAGCGCCAGAAATTCGCCGTGCTCCAGCTTCAGATCGATGTCATGCAGCACCTCGGTCTCGGACGGCTGCCCGATATTGTAGGCCTTGCATACTTTCTCGAGACGCAGGATTTCATCAGCCACGGATCGCCACCACCGGATCGAGTTGGGCCGCGCGCACCGCCGGCGCCGTTGCGGCGAGCAATCCCGTCAACGTCGCCAGCAGCGCGGTGAGAATGAACAGTTGCCGTTCCAGGATCAGCGGGAACAGTTCCGATCCGTCCGGCTGCCGCGCCACCGAATGCCAATAAATCAGAGCGAAGGCACCCAGGGCGGCACCGAACAGGGAGCCGACAAAGCCTAGCAAACCGCCCTGCAGCAGGAACACCCGCAAAATCTGACCGCGCGACGTGCCCATGGCGCGGAGAATGCCGATGTCCTTCGATCGCTGGATCACCGAGACGATCAGCACCGCAGCGATTCCGAAAGCCACCGACAGGGCGACGAACAGCCTGATCAAGGTATTGGAGGTTTCCTGCGCGTGCACGGCGGTGAAGAACTGCGCGTTGGTCTTGATCCAGCTGTCGGCTTCGACCTCATTGGTCGCCTGGATACGCTGGGCGATTTGCTCGGCGGCGTAGATATCCTTCACCGTCATGTCGATGGTGGTGACGCCGCCGATCATGCCCAGCAGCGACTGCGCGGTGCGCAGCGCCACGTAGCATGTGCGCTGGTTGGCGCCTTTGTTGCCGAGATCGACCAGGCCTGAAATCGTCAGCACGCGGTTGGCGCCGGAGGCCGCCTGGATGTTCAGCTTGTCGCCGACGGTGGCGCCAAGATCGCTGGCAAGCACGATGCCGACGATGATGTCCTCGCTGGTGAGCCGGGGTTCGCCCGCGACAATGTAGTCCGGAACCTTGACGATCCTGAAGTAGGAGTCCGGCTCGACCCCGGACAGCGTGATCGCGCGGCTGGCGTCGCCGCGCACCGCCAGCGCCGAGCCGAGGATGGTGGGAGAAACCGCGGTCACCTCGGGCATGGCCAGCATCTGACTGCGAATCTTCGGCCACTGGTCAATCGAGATCACGCGCTGGCTCGGGCGCTGCACGGTCGCATTCTCGAATTCGCTCGCGCCGCCCCGCAGCGGCCGCGCGATCTGATCGGGAGCCAACAGCTGGATCTGCGGCTGCGAGGTGAGAACGCGCTTGATGAAATTCGCTTCCAGCCCCGCCAGCATCGCCGACATGAAAACGATGACGCCGACGCCGATGGCGATGCCGCTGGTGATGAACAGGGTCTGCAGCCGGCCCTCGCGCAGAAACCGCACGGCCGTAATCCATTCGAACGGCAGCCAGCGGTTCATGGCAAGACGGCTCGCACGTGCTGCCCCGTGAGCACCCCCGAATTCAAGGGGATCACGACGTCGCCCTCGGCCGCTCCCTCCAGGATTTCGAGATGGCTGTTGCCGCGTAAACCCAGCCGAACCGGTCGCTTGGTCGCGCGGCCGTCCTTGACGCCGAGCATCCAGGGCTGGCCCGACAGCACGTCATGCATGGACCGGGTCGGCACCACCAGCGTGTTGTCTTTTGCGGCGACCTCGATATCGACCGAGACGGTCATGTCCTGCCGCAGATAGTCCGGAGGGTCGGCGACCGTGAGCTTGACCTCGACGGAAGCGCGGGAAATATCGATCCCGGGATTGATGTAGGAGACGACAGCGCCAAACCGCTGGTTCGGATAGGCGTCCGCCGAAGCCACCGCCTTCTGCCCCTGCGAAATCTTGCCCAGATTGCGCTCGTCGATCTGCAGCACCAGCTGCATCTCGCCGGCAGGCGCCAGGATCAGCAGCGCCTTGCCCGGCTGCACCACGGTGCCGCGCTCGACATTGCGCGTGATCAGCACGCCGTCGCGGGGCGCGGAGATCGTCGCATAGCCGAGGCGCGACTCCGTGGTCTCGAGACTGGCATGCGCCTGATTGAGCTGGGTCTGCGCCATCACATAGTCGCTGCCATTGGGACTTGCGGTGTAGACCTGAAATTCCGCCGTCCGCACCTGGGTTCGCGCGACGTCAAGGGTCTTCTGCGCGTCGTCGAGCGCCGCACGCGTGGCAAACCCGTTCGCCGCCAGTTGCGATGTGCGGTCGAACGCATGCTGGGCATTCAGCAGGTTCGCCTGTGCCTGCGTCAGCGCTTCGCGCGCCGAAGGCAGCGTCAGTTCATCGAGCTGCCGCATCCGCGCTTCGGCCTGGGCAACCGCGCCTTGCGCCTGCACCACGGCGGCCTTCAGCTCGCGCGCTTCCAGCGATATCAAAGGCTGACCCTTGCGGACCCGCTCGCCCTCCTGCACCAGCACGTCATCGACGGTGCCGGTGATCTGGCTTCCGATCTCGACCCGGAATGGCGTCTCGACATGGCCGCTGGCGACCACGGTCTCCACCAGGTTGCCGCGCCTGACCTGATCGACGACGACGGCAGGTCCCCATATCAGCCGCACGCCCTGCCATGCGCCAACGCCGAGAGCCAGTACCACGGCGAGAACGAACCATTTGTGGGACCAGATCGCCGACCATGCGGTCGACGCCGTGACCGCACGTTTCCGCGGAAGCGCAATTGATTGTTCGACCATTTCAACGCCATGCAAATCACGCCCGATCGCCGAGCGAGTTTTGTCTCTAAGCCTGGATCATTTTAATTGTACGGCCGGCGCATCCGGGCCAGTTGCAAAATCCTAGCCTAGCGCCCCTTGCAGACGTTGCGATAGGTCAATAGGGGGCTACCAGCGATCGCGCCAGCGCCAGAACCGGTTGCGGCTGTAGTTCGAATCGAGGCGGGCTTTCTGCTCGTCGCTCAGCGTCGCATAGAATGCTTCCAGCGCGGGCCGCATGGTCCGAATCGCCTGCAGCATGGTGTCCATGCGTTTTTCCATGGCTTCGGTTCGGCCCACGATGGTTTGGGGAACTTCAGTCAGACATGCGTTGCGCATGACCTCCGCCGCCTTGATCGATGCCGCCTTGAATTCATCGAATTTGGCGCGCTGCGCGTCGGTCGGCTTGATCAGCTCCGCGAGCCGGTCGGCTCGCCACTCGGCGAATCCGGTCGCCGCCGGATTGCACATGCCGCCGAAACCGCGGCGGCCCGTCATCCACGACCCCATCATGCCCGGTCCCATGATCCCGGGCCCCGGACCGAACGGCTGGGCGGTGGCGGCGGCGAGCAGCGCGGCAACTATCAGAGCCACCGATGCGATCAGCGCTATCCTTAGTCTTGCCGCCATGGCGTTTTCTCCGGTTCGAGATATCCAGCCCCCACGGCCCGGGACGGATTCAGCTCTGCCGTTTGGCTGAACAGGTGGACATGCCGAACAGTGCGTAAGCGGGGCAATACGCAAAGGTCGCGGTCAGGAGAAACACGACGCCGATCCAGCCGGTCCAGTTCCAGCCGGTCTGATGGAAGCCGATGGGAATGGCGTAGGCGATGAGCACAAGGCCCACCACAACACGTATGATGCGGTCGATCGATCCAACGTTGCTCGTGAGCTACTCCTTTCAAGGAATTGCCGGTACGATATTGAGCCGCCAAAGCGGGACATTGATGTGAGTCAAATCCAGACCCCGGAAACGGGTAGACTTGACAGGCCATCGAAGGCCGCATTCGGCATCCGCGCAGTGTTTCAACTGGATCACATGACTATCGGAGCGCGCAGTGGCGGATCGTTCGAAGCTCGCTGAAAACAGTTTCTGGAATCTCACCCCGCAGGAAATTTGCGCCACGCTGCGCTGCGGACTGCAGGGCCTGAGCACGGACGAGGCCAGGCAACGGCTCGAACAATACGGCCCCAACAGCGATGCAGAGGCCAAGGCCGACAGCCTGTTGCGCGCGGTGTTGCGCCGGCTGCTCGAACCGCTTTCCCTGATTCTGCTTGTCGCCGGCGTCATTTCGATTCTGACGGGTGACAGCATCGGCGGCTCGATCATCGTTCTGATCCTGACGCTCTCGATCGGGCTCGATACCGTGCAGGAGGGCCACGCGGTAAGGACCGCGGAAATCCTGCGGCGGTCGGTGGCGCTCAAGGCCGAAGTCAAACGCGACGGCGTCTTCCGGCAGATCGAGGTGGAGGACATCGTTCCCGGAGATCTGCTTCGCGTTCGCGCAGGCGATATCATCCCGGCCGACGCCCTGATCCTGGAATGCACCGCTTTCACATCGGGCGAAGCGGCCCTGACCGGCGAGCCCTATCCGGTCCAGAAGCGCCCCGGCACGGGCGCCACCGATGACCCCGACGACATGTCGAGCGCGCTGTTCCGCGGATCGGTGGCGCAGACCGGAGAGGCGATCGCGATCGCGGTCAAAACCGGGCGCGCCACGGTATTCGGCGCAGCCGCGTCGGCTTTGGCGCAAGCCGAGGGCCCCTCGCCGTTCGAGCGCGACCTGCGCGAATTCGGCCTCGTGATCGCGCGGCTGACCCTTGCCCTTGTCGTTGTGGTGCTGTCGATCCGCGTCGTGTTCGGCCGGCCGGTTCTGGATTCGCTTTTGTTCGCGGTGGCGCTGGCGGTGGGCCTTACGCCCGAACTGCTGCCGATGATCACGACCGTGACGCTTTCCCGCGGCGCGATGCGCATGGCCGGCCGCAAGGTGATCGTCAAGCGGCTGGCTTCGATCCACGATCTCGGCGCCATGTCGGTGCTGTGCACCGACAAGACCGGCACCCTCACCTCGGCGGAGATCACGCTGGCGCGCAGCCTCGATCCCGACGGCACCGAGGATGCGCGCGCGGCCGATCTCGGCGCGATTGCGGCGACGCTTGGCGGCGATCGCGGCTCGCTCGATGCCGCGCTGGTTGCCGGTGCGCCGCAGGCGGCCGAAGGCTGGACGCTTGCCGGCAGACAGGCTTTCGATTTTTCCCGCCGGCTGGGATCGGTGCTGGCGACCGGCCCGCATGACGAGCTGCTGATCGTCAAGGGAGCGCCCGAGGCGGTGCTGGCGCTCTGTACGCGGCAACGCAAGGGCACGGATGCAGTCGCAATGGATGAAGGCGGCCGGACCGCCGCGGCTGAGCGCGTCCACGCGCTTGCCGGGGATGGACTTCGTACCGTCGCGATCGCCTCACGGCCATGGTCGGGGCCAACCCGCGAAGTCGAGACCGCTGACGAGACCGACCTCGTGTTCGAAGGGCTGTGTGCCTTCGCCGACCCGCCCAAGCCGACAGCAGCGGCCGCCATCGCGCGGCTGGCGGGTGCGGGCGTCAGGCTCAAGATTCTGTCCGGCGACGATCCGGTGGTGGTCAAGCGGCTTGCCGGACTGGTCGGACTCAATGCCGACCAGGTTCTGTCCGGCCGCGATATTGCGGCGCTGAGCGACGATGCGCTGGCGGTTCAGGTTCAATCGGTCGACGCCTTCGGCCGTCTGGCGCCCGACCAGAAATCGCGGATCGTCAAGGCCCTTCAGGCCAATGGACAGGTCGTAGGCTTTCTCGGTGACGGCATCAACGATGCGCCGGCGCTGAAGGCCGCCGATATCGGACTATCGGTCGAAGGCGCAACCGGCGTCGCGCAGGCGGCGGCCGACATGATCCTGCTCGCTTCCGATCTGGAAGTCGTTGCCGACGGCGTCGAAGAAGGCAGACGCACCTTTGCCAATATCCTCAAATATGTGCGCATGGGCGCGAGCTCGAATTTCGGCAACATGCTGTCGATGGCGATCGCGTCGATCGCGCTACCGTTCCTGCCGATGTTGCCGACGCAGATCCTGCTGAACAACCTGCTTTATGACCTGTCAGAGCTCGGCATCCCCTTCGACAATGTGGGTCGGCAATCGACGGCGCGGCCGCAATTGTGGGACATGAGAAGCCTGATGCGGTTCGCTGCGATCATGGGACCGCTCTCGTCGCTGTTCGATTTTTTGACCTTTGGCGCGCTGGTGTTCGTGTTCAATGCCTCGCCGGAGGAATTCCGAACCACCTGGTTTCTGGAATCGATGGCGACGCAAATCCTGGTGATCTTCATCATCCGCACCAGCGGCCGGCCGTGGAGCACTCTTCCCCAGCCGGTGCTCACCGCCTCGTCGCTGGTCGCGCTGGCGGTCGCGATGATCCTGCCGTTCACGCCGATCGGCGTTTGGTTCGGCTTCGTGGCACCTCCGCCGGTCATGCTCGCCGTGATCGGCCTGCTCGTTGTGGTTTATCTTGCATGTGCCGAGCTCCTGAAGCCGTTCGCGGTGCGAACACGCCATCGGCGATGGCGAACACGCCATCGGCGATGAGCGGCCTGCCCGTCTTCGCTTGATGCAAGTCAAGACGCTGTGCCCGCCGCATATCGATACTGAATATGCGGTGCAATCGGACGGCACCGGCGTGCGTCAGTCTTGGAGGCCAACATGCGTTTGCATATCGGTGCGGTGATCCTGATCCTGCTGGGCGTTATTTTTCTCCTGATCAATCTCGATATCGCGCCTGCGGCAGAGCTGAAAAAGCTGCTGGCGCAATGGTGGCCGCTCCTGCTCATCATCGTCGGCGTCGTGGCGATCATGCGGCCCCGCCGCGCCTCGTAGCGGCCGGCTCGGTCGCGGTCAGGAGAACACCGGATGTCCCGAAATTTCGATGCCATCGTTATCGGGTCCGGGCTGGGCGGCCTGACCGCGGCGGCGCTGTTTGCCCGCGCCGGCCACAAGGTTCTGGTGCTCGAACGCAACCAGAGCTTTGGCGGGGCCGCCACGGTCTATCATCATGGCGCGCTTGCCATCGAAGCCTCGCTGCACGAGATCGACGGTCTCGACGCCAGCGATCCCAAGGGGCCGATCCTGCGCGCGCTTGGCATCGATCGCGATATCCCGTTCGTCGATGTCGGTGACTTGCACGAGGTGAGAAGCCCGCTGTTCGACAAGCCCTTCGTGTTGCCGCACGGGCTCGATGCCGCGCTTGCGGCCTGCAAGGTACACTTTCCGCAACAGGCCAGGGGCGTCGAGCAATACTTCGAGCGCATCGACGCGGTTCGGCAGGCCGTCGCAATGATGAGCGAGCATCAGGATGACCGCAGCTGGTGGCTCTGGAACGCGCCGACATTGCCATGGCGGCTGTGGCCACTGATCCGCGACCGTCACGCAACGCTCAGCGAGGTATTCGGCCGGCTGTTCGGCAGCAACGAGGCGGTCAAGCTCGCCATCGCGTCGAACCTTGGATACTACACCGACGATCCCGACACGATGCCGTTCATCCACTTCGCGGTCCCGCAGGCATCATATCTCACGGGGGGCGGCCACTATATCCGCGGCGGCTCGCAGGTGCTCAGCGACAGGCTGGTCGCCATCATTCGCGAGGCCGGCGGCGAGGTCGAGGCCGGCCGGGAGGTCGAGACCATCCTGCTGGACGGCGATCGTACGCGCGGCGTGCGGCATCGCGCGCGCAAGACCGACGACGTCAGGGAAGAGCTTGCGCCGATCGTTTTCGGAAACGCCGCGCCCACGGTTCTGGCGGCGATGCTGCCGGACGACAAGCGCACAACGTTCATGTCGCGTTACCTGGGCCGGCGTCCCTCGATCTCGCTGTGGACGATGTCGCTCGGACTGAACCGGCACTCGCACGACTTCGGGGTCCGGCATTATTCGACGAGCATCCTGCCATCGTGGCTCACCACCTTGTCGGGGTTTCGCGACGCGGCAGCTATCCTGGGCGAGGATTCGGAAGATCGGATCACACCCTATGGCTTGGTCGCCTACGATCAGATCGATTCCGGATTGAATGCCGATGGCCCCTATTTGGCGTCACTGGTCGGCCTCGATCGCGTTCAGAACTGGGCCGGTCTCGCGCCAGAGGCGAAGCGCGAGCGGAAGGAACGCTGGATGGATCGCATCGTCGCCGATCTCGACCGGCAATTCCCGGGCATTGCCGGGTCCATCGTGCATCGTGAGATGTCGACGTCGGAGACGTTCCAGCAATACCTCAACACGCCCGGCGGCTCGCTCTATGGTTTCGCCCCGGAATCGCGCGGATTCATGCCGCTGGCCGCGACCGCGATCAGCGGATTGTATCTTGCCTCGGCCTTCACCGGCGGCGGCGGCTTCACAGGCGCGATCCTGGGCGGGGGCTGGGCCGCCCGCGCGGCAATGCGTGCGGACGCCTGAACGAGAAACCCGGACGCGCCCTCGCATTTGATCTTGCTCAACAGCCATTCTCTCATTGCTGATTGACTGAGAACCGATTGCTGCGAGCGGGGAGGAAATTTCATGGCCACCATCGACGCGATACCTGGCCCTGCGGGCGCCAGGGCGCCATCCCCGGCAAAGCCCGGCTGGTTACGATCGAACTGGGGCGTTCTGCTCGCGGTCGCAGCGCTGGTGGCGGTGCTGTTGCTGCCGACGCCGGAGGGTCTTTCCATCGCCGGCCAGCGGATGCT
>JBGQCE010000103.1:0-8769 GCA_041495185.1 Bradyrhizobium sp. | reverse complement strand
GCGTGCCGGTCGCCCCCGCGATTGCCGCGGCCGCAACGGAGCCGCCGGTCAAGGCACCCACCGAGGCACAAATGCGACTAGCATCCAGTCTGTCGATGCAGCCAAAGGACGCCGCCGAAATCAACGACATGTTTTCCCGCGCCAGCGCCAGCGAACGCGCGCTGATCCTGCACGACATCCAGCACACCCCGTTGAAGGCTTCCGCGCGAATTCCCCTCGCACGCGCCCGGCGCGCGATCGAGACACTGGAAATGGCCGCGTTTGCCACCGACGTCGAAAACTTCACGCTCGAGCTCGGTGAGACCCTGATATTGCCGTGGCGGGTTGCCACCCAGGTGGTCAACGATCCCGGCGGCGAGCCGCTGGCTTGCGCGGTCAGGGCACTGGACATGCCGAGCCCGGTTTTTCAGCGGGTGTTGCTGTTTCTCAATCCCGAATTCGGATCCTCGGTGCACTACGTCTACCGGCTGTCGCGGCTATACGACCGATTGAGCGAGCGATCTGCGCTGATCATGCTGGCCGCATGGCGCGGTTCGACATTGGCGGTCACCCGCGCCAAATATCGGCCCGCCCTCTACGACGACGAACGCAATCGTGCGCGCTCGGCGCCCGCGCAAACGCGCCCGGCGGCGGAGTTGCCAGGCACCGGCGTCGTGCCGCGCACGGGTTCGAAAGGCTAGCGCGTATTCCGCAAAAGCAGGCCCTCGGACACGATCCGGGGGTGGATACCGGTTTTGCGATCAGAATACGCGCATGATCAAAGAACGCTAGGCCCGCGCGAGAACGAGAAAATGCCGCCCTGCTTTGTCCTCGGTCTCCACGATCCAGACATCCGGGTCGAACCGGATTTCCTTGGCGAGACGCTCTTCCACTGACGCTTCCGGCACAGGCTGCGGCGAGGTCGGCACGAAGATGCGCTCGATCGGCCGGCTTTCGTCATAGACCGTCTGCGGCGCCGGGACGAAGAGCATCGCATTGCCGTCGAGCAGCCCGACCTTGACGAACACCGCGCCGGCCTCTTCCGCGCCGCGCCTGCGCACGGCGCCGAATACGCCTTCGGTCTGGCAGCGGCGGAGATAAGCCGCTACCCATATGCTGGATTTCAGTCGCATGAGATCGACGATAGGCCAGCGGATAATTTGGCGCTAGTCGATCGGATGACCAATCATCGCGATCAGTTCGCGCACCAGACGATCGGACATCTGCCCGGTCACTGGAATCTTGTGCTCGCGCTCGAATTTCTGGATTGCGGCCTGGGTATCTGAGCCAACGGTGCCGGTCGGCTTCAACTGGCCATAGCCATATTCGGTCAGCGCCCGCTGCACCGCCGCCACGCGGCGCGAGCCGGAACTGGCGATGGCATCGGCGCGGGAGGAAGCCGGGACCGGCGCGGGTGGCCTCAGGATATTGGAAGGCGCTACCTGTGGCGCGCTGGTCGCCTTGACCAGGCTGGCCAGCGGGTCGGCGGCTTTGGGCTCGGCGGGCCTTGCTTCGAACGCAGCTACATCGGCATCAAGGGGCCGCGGACGCGGCAACGGACCGGCCGCCGGCATTGCGAAAACCGAGCCGAACATCGGCGACGGATGGTGCCCCGCCTGCAGGAAGAGCGCGTTGGCGATGACGGCGCTGACGGCTACAAAGGCAAACGCGCCCGCAACCATGTCTTTCGGGCTATGCAGCAAAATGCGCATCGCGAGGCCGCGCTCCGCATCCGCCTCGACCGCAACCGCGTTTGCGCCACGACGGCGGCGGCGCGGCATGTCATCATCTCTCGCAATTTGTCTAGGCACTTTTCTTCACCTGATGAGCTTGGTCGGGGCTTGCGGATCGCATTGCCGGCGCAAGCGTTGCAATATTGCTTGATGGTTCTCGCACCGGCGCAAACGCCAGCGGCAACGCGACAGTCACCGTTGTTCCTTCGTCGATCTTGCTTTGCACGGTCAGTTCGCCGGCATGCAAACCAACCAGGCTTTTGACGATCGACAGCCCGAGGCCGGTGCCTTCGTGCCGCCGCTGATAGGCCTTGCCGGCCTGGAAGAAGGGATCACCGATCCGCTTGAGGTCGTCGACCGCAATGCCGACGCCGGTGTCGGTGACGCGAAGCATCAGCCGCGATCCCTCTACGCCGGCGGAAACCGTCACCTTGCCGCCACGCTCGGTGAACTTGATGGCGTTGGACACCAGATTCAGCACGACCTGTTTGAACGCGCGCGGATCGCCGGTCATGACCGGCAAATCCTCGGGCACGCGGGTCACGAGGTCGATACCGTTTTCCCGCGCCTTCAAGGTGAGCAGGCTGCAGCAATTGATCAGCGCCGCACGCGGCGCGAACGGCTCCGGCGAGATTTCGAAATTCCCGGACTCCATCTTGGACATGTCGAGGATGCCATTGACGACCGACAAGAGATGCTGGCCGGAATCGTTGATCAGCTGGGCATATTCCCTGCGGCGCGCCGCATCCAGCATCAGGGCGTCTTCCTGAACGATCATTTCGGAAAAGCCGATGATGGCGTTAAGCGGCGTGCGCAATTCGTGGCTCATGGTGGCGAGGAAGCGCGTCTTGGCCGCGTCCGCCTGCTCGGCGGCGGTGCGCGCCAGGTCGAGCGCCTGTTCCTGGATTTTCCGGTCGGTGACATCGCGCATCACGGCGACGACCTCGGCTTCGAGCGCGGTTGAGCTCTGCGACACCTGTTCGAGCGGCCGGCAACGCATCTCGACCCAGATGAAATCGACCGAGCTGTTGTGACCCCGCTCGCCGCCGCGCGGCACATCGCGCCTGACACGAAATTCAACGCTGCGCGCCTCGCCGCCGCGCGCCGCATCCGAAAGCGCGGTGAGATAGGCCGGACGATCGGCGACGTGAACGCGGTCGAACAGGCCGTGGCCGAGCAGCCGCGACACCGGGGCTCCCAGCATCGTCTCCACCGCGGGCGAAATGAACTGCACCGCGCCATTGCGGCGATGGCGCGAAATCACGTCGCTCATGTTGCGCGCCAGCAGGCGATAGCGATTTTCCTCGACATAGAGCAGCGAGATACTGGTGCGCGCCAGCAACTCCGCGGCGAAGGCAAGTCCGGCGGCATAGAGCGTCGCCGAGGCTACCCCGAAGCCCATGAAGATGCCGCGGAGAAGCGGATTCGCCTCCTGCGCCGGCAGCATCTGAAACTGTCCGAGAACGATCAGCAGCGCGCAGCACGTCAGCGCCAGCGCGGATGCGAACGCGACCACGCGGCGCGAAGCCGAAAGTGCCGCCTCAAGCGGAACGACGACCAGCCAGATCGCCGCAAAGGATTCGATGCCGCCGGTAGTCACCGCCACCGTCATGACGAGGCCCGCCATCGCCAGCGACGACAGCACATGCGCGCCCTCGTAGCGGCCGGTGCGCGACAGGAACCACGACAGCAGGATGGGAGCGATAAGCCAGGCGAATGCCGCGACCTCAAGCGCGGTGGGCGCGCCGCGCATCGCAAGATAGACCGGGAATGCCGCGAACGCCGCAAGACTTCCGAGCAGCCGCGGCGCCATGAATGCGCGATGCCGTGCGCGCGTCAGCGCATCGTATCGCGCCGACGGATGCAGCAGCGCATCGATACAATCGCGGATGATACTCAAAACTGTCACGGCTCTCGCGCTTCGGCTTGTTCGTCAAACAGACGCGCCGGAACGCCCCCTTTATCGTTGCCTCAACCTGTCAGAGTGAAATTAAGCGAACGCTAAGGCAAGCAGGTTCGCGGTCAAAGACCGGATGTTCTCAGGGCTTTCGCAGACCCCGAAACTCACCATTCGATGCAGATGGTGAACGCAAGGTTTCCAGCGACCACCGGGTATGGTTTCGAAATGGTGGATGCCCCGGATGCACCCGTTTTCAGCGCAAAACCGTCATCAATCGAAAATTTACACCGAATCAAATCAATCGGATCTTTCGCAAATTTTCAGCGATTTAAGCTCAATACAAACACTTGCGATTTATCGACGGCTGTTAGTCAGGGAGACTGATTGCGGGATCAATCGCAACGAACAAAAGAGACCGCCGGGGTCGCGAGATGTTTTTTCTGCTTCGCATGGCATTCTGGCTCGGGCTGGTGCTCGTGCTGTTGCCCAGAGAGAAGACGCCTGAATCGGAGAAGCTGCCGCAGCTGGGAGCCTCGCAAGCCGTGTCAGCTGCGACCGCTGCGGTGTCGGACATGAGTCAATTCTGCAAGCGCCAGCCGGCCGCGTGCGAAGTCGGCGGCCAGGCCGCGACCGTAATCGGACAGCGCGCCCAGCAGGGCGCGCGCAAGCTGTATCAGATCATCACCGACAAACGTCCGCCTGACCATACCGGCTCGATCGGCGGCGCCGAAAACGCCGACGGTTCGCCGGCGGAAGCCGCACCGCGCGACACATTGACGCCGGATGATCTGCAGGTCGAGTGGCGTGCCGCGCCATAGCCGGAAATCAGACCCGGAACTATCGGCATTTTTCGCCCGGTAATATCGCTTTCGATCGCCTGCGACCCTATATATGGCTTGGGGATTGAGCGCAGGGCGTACGATGACGATCGACGAAATCAGGGACAATTTTGCGCTGCTGGACGATTGGGACGACCGCTATCGGTATGTCATCGAACTCGGCCGCACGCTGGACCCGATGCCGGAAACCGAGCATTCCGCGGCCAACAAGGTGCGGGGCTGCGTCAGCCAGGTCTGGCTCTCGAAGCAGTTCGACCGCAGCGATGCCGGCGCGCCGTTGCTGAAATACCTGGGCGACAGCGACGCGCATATCGTGCGCGGACTGATCGCGATCCTGCTGACGCTGTATTCAGGCCGCAAGCCGCAGGATATTCTTGCAACCGATGCGCTTGCGGTGTTCGACGAATTCGGATTTCGCGAGCATCTGACGCCGCAGCGTTCCAACGGCCTGCGCGCCATGGTCGAGCGCATTCGCTCCGACGCGCGCGAGGCGCTTGCGGCCGCCTCCTGAAGGCCGGCTCCAATTGGTGAGCTATTTGCGCCGCCGCCGCTGCTGGCCGAGCCCCATTTTTTTGGCGAGCGCCGAGCGCGCCACCGCATAGTTCGGCGCAACCATCGGATAGTCGGCCGGCAGGCCCCATTTGTCGCGGTATTGTTCCGGCGTCATGTTGTATTGCGTGCGCAGATGCCGCTTCAGCGATTTGAAGCGCTTGCCGTCCTCCAGACATACGAGATAGTCGGGGGTCATCGATTTCTTCACGGAAACGGCCGGTTTTGCGGGTTCCAGCGGCGTTTCGATCCGGCCGGTCGAAACCCGCAGCAAGGCTGCGTGAATCTGGCTGATCAGGTTGGGAATTTCGGAAGCCGGCGTCGGATTGTTGCTGAGATAGGCTGACACGATATTCGCAGTGAGGTCGATGAAACTTTTGCCGGCAGCCTCAGTCATGGCCTGAACCTTTCGAGGTCGCAATCGCGCCGGAGGAAGACGGATCACGCAGTATCCGGCAGCGCCAATACGCTCCCGGTATGTTCCACTACTTGCCGAATATGAGCGGATTACTGCTGATGTGACAAGAACAGCGGCGCTTTATTTTTGAAAAGCGCAACTTCGCCGGAAGTACAGCACTCAGGGACGCTGGTCGAGGTGCGAGCGCAATTCATCGATGGACGCGAACCGCATCATGCCTTCGGGCATTTGCGCCTCGATCGAGCCATCGGAATACAGTGAGTAGGCCATTCCATCGACCACGCCCGATTTGAGAACCGTGACCGGTGGCTGATCCTCGTTGCGCGCGGCCGACGCGCCGGCGCCCGGTTCGGTGAACGTCGACGGCGTCCGGCCACCGCGTCGCGGCGGTGGCGCATCCGATGTCCTCGAGCGTTCCGGTTTTGGCCAGGCGTCGTCGAACGACGCGGGCGGCGGCTCGCCTGGTTCGGCAGCCGGTGGTGCGGCAGGCACGGCGGGAGGAATATCAAGCACAGACGGATCGATCGCTCGCGCCTGGGCGCGCTCGCGTTCCTTTCGCGATGAGGAGGAGAACAACAGATTGCGCCGTGGCTTGGGCGCTGGTGCGGTCTCGGCCGGCTCCGGCGCGACGGTTGCGTCGCTGCGCATGCGGTCGCGCGAGGTGGCCTCCTCGTGCCATGGCGGCGGCGATCCCGACGGCGCTGCCGGTTCTGCACCGCCCGCATTTTCCGCCGCCGGCTGGTCGCGGCTGAACAGGAAACCCCCGTCTTCCGGCGCCTGATCGCCCAACGTCGCGCTAAGTGCCTGTGTGTTTCCCGCGCGTGATCCCAAGGGGACACCGGAGCCAAGCTGCCGCGCGATTTTCTTCAGCTCCCGGACGACCATCCAAAGGCCAAGCATCATCGCTCCGGTGCAGGCCACAATCGCACCCGTGAGGATCAGGGTATTGCCGAAACTGAATTCCTTGACCGGGATCCCGAACCCGACCGCCAGGAGACCGGCCAAAACAAAGCCAATCCCGGCGATCAACAACACAGCCATCATCGAATTCACCCCCCGGCCGCGATCGAAATCCGCGCAAGCCGCCTTCGCCACGATACCGTCATATTGTGCACATCGCCAACGGGCAATTGCGGGGCCGGTTCCCGCAATACAATCCGGAGCTTAATTCCCCTCCGGTAGCCCATCCGGCCTTGCCAGGATTTTGGGCCCCAGACGATTGCTGCGTTGCATCAGGGAAATTACGCCACAATTCCCAATTACTTGGAAAGGCAACTGCGCTATATGGATGCCGGGGAGCGAGGCCCAAAAGCGCCAAAACTGGGCAAAAAGGGACGCCGGGTTACCAATAGCCATGTCATCTATTACTACTTCGGCCATCGATACGCCTTCGCGGCGCTCGGTGGAACGGACTTGCGACGATCTGGCCATCCTGGTGCTGGTGGCGATCGCCTTAATCGCCGGTTTGACGTTCCGCGATTATGGACTTGGCTGGGACGACTACACCCACGCCGAATATGCCGATCTCCTGCTGCGCATGTACGGGTCCGGATTCAAGGACACCGGCGCGCTGTCGTTCGCCAATCTCTACATGTATGGCGGCGGCTTCGACATGGCCGCAGCCCTCCTGCACAAAGTCATCCCGTTAGAGTTGTTTGAAACCCGCCGCCTGCTCGGCGCGATTGTGGGCGTGATCGGGCTTGCGGTGACGTGGCGGCTTGGCCGGCGTGTCGGCGGACCGCTTGCCGGCCTCGCAGCGCTGCTGCTGCTGGCGCTGTGTCCGACCTTCTACGGGCACATGTTCATGAATCCAAAGGACGCACCATTCGCCGTTGCGATGGTGATGCTGATGCTGGGCCTTGTCCGGCTGGCCGAGGAATATCCACAGCCGTCGCCGCGGACCATCCTGATCGTCGGTCTCGGCGCCGGCCTGTCGATCGGTTCGCGCATCCTCGGCGGGCTGGCGCTCGTCTATGCATTGGCCGGATTCGTGCCGTTGTTCCTGGAGGAGGTTCACACTCACAGCGCGCGCGAAGCCGCTCACCGTTTCCTGCATGTTGTCTATGTTCTGCTGCCCGGCCTGATCCTCGGCTACCTCGTGATGGGGCTGATCTGGCCTTGGTCGATCATGGAGCCCGGCAATCCGTTTCAGGCGCTGACCTATTTCTCGCACTTCTTCGAGAAGCCGTGGAAGGAAATGTTCGACGGCGCGCTGGTATCGGTGCCCGATATGCCCTGGTCATATCTGCCGACCCTGTTTGCGCTCCAGCTTCCCGAAGTGCTGCTCGGTCTTTCGATCGCCGGCGTCGTCGGCACGTTGATGTCGCTGTCGCGCAGCGATGTAACGGCCCGCCGCAAGACTATCCTTCTGATGCTGACATTCGCGGCAACGCTGCCGCTCGTGGTTGCGATGGTGAAGCGCCCTGCGCTCTACAACGGCATCCGCCATTTCATTTTCGTGATCCCGCCGATGACGGTACTTGCAGGCGTAACGTTCGCGTGGGGAATGAACTGGCTCAAGAAAAATCACCGCAGCTGGCAGCCCGCCGCGGTCGCCGTTTTCTCGTTCGGCTTGCTGTTGCCGCTCGGCGAAATGATCCGGCTGCACCCCTACCAGTACACCCACTTCAACCATATCGCGGGCACCGTGCGCGGTGCCGACGATCTGTACATGCTGGACTATTGGGGCCTTGCGCTGAAGCAGGCTTCCGAGGGCCTGCGCGAAGAGCTGACCGAACGGCAGGAAGCGCCGCCACGCGGACGTAAATGGAAGGTCGCGGTGTGCGGTCCGCAACGTCCCGCGCAGGTCGCGCTCGGCCCCGACTTCACGATCGGCTGGGACAGTCACGCCGCCGACTTCGCCATGACGCTCGGCGAGTTCTACTGCAAGGGCCTGACCGCGCCCGTCATGGTGGAAATCAAGCGCGATGACGTGGTGTTCGCGCGCGTTTACGATATCCGCGGGCGCAGCATCTCCGGCCTGCTGGCAATTCCGGCGCCCTAAAGAGAAGATACCGGATATCGCAGTACAAAAGCATAACTGCCACGCCGGCCCTGCGCCTTGCTGCGAAGGACGCACGAGGCTAGGCTTGCCGCGAAAATCCAACAGTTCAAATGGGAGAAACCGGTTATGTCACCAGCGGAAGCTCGCCTGAAGGAAGTGCCGTCGGACATGACGGAGGCCGAGTGGAACCAGCGTATCAATCTTGCCGCCTGCTACCGTCTTGTTGCGCATTATGGCTGGGATGATCTGGTCGATACCCACATCTCTGCGCGCGTTCCGGGACCGGAGCATCATTTCCTGATCAACCCCTACGGCCTGATGTTCGACGAAATCACCGCGTCGAGCCT
>JBGQCE010000102.1:0-8802 GCA_041495185.1 Bradyrhizobium sp. | reverse complement strand
TTGTGATTTTCGTACTGGCCGCCGAGCCTCTGGAAGTACCACCACGGCAGGCCGTTCTGCACGGTCAGTATGACGGTGTCGGGACCGAGCAGTGAATCGATATCGCGCACCACCTGGTCGAGGAAATGCGCCTTCACCGCCAGCACCACGATATCCTGCTTGCCGGCCTCAGACGGCTTGTTGACGGCCTTCATTCTGGCGGTCTGGATCTTGCCGTCATGCCACTCCAGCTTGAGCCCGTTCCTCTGGATCGCGGCGAGATGCGCGCCCTGGTCGATCACGGTGACATCCTCGCCCGCCAGCGCAAACTTGGCCGCCAGCAGGCCGCCGATGGCGCCCGCGCCGACCACGCAGATCTTTTTCTGTTTGGGCGGCGCGCCCAGCAGATACGGGCTTGGCAGCACCTGATCGAAAACGTTGCTGAGGCTGCCGACGCCATCGATCACGATGTCGACGACGTTGTGGGCGTCCCCCATGGTGCCGGCGCCGAGCGAGGTGCCGCAGGCGATAATGTCGCCCGGCATCAGCGTCACGTCCTTGGAAATGGCGGCGACGAGCCTGTGCGGCGGAAAGAACATGTCGGCCACGGGATAGTTCTGCCGTTCCTTGCCGTTCAGGATGGTCTTGATCGACAGCTTCATCGGATCGAGGCCGGTCGCGATCACAGGACCGAATACGCCGAACGTGTCGAAGCTCTTCGAGCGCGCCCACTGTTCGAATGATTTGTCCTTGCGCAGGAGATCGACGGCGGTGACGTCGTTCACACAAGTATAGCCGAAGATGTATTCGCCGGCCTCGGCTTCCGAGATGTTGAAGCATTTCTTGCCGATGACGACGCCAAGCTCGCCCTCGTAAATGATTTTCCCGGCATAGGTGGCCGGACGCTCGATCGGCCGGTTGGCGGGCCAATAGGAATTCGGGGCCTTCAGAAACCACAGCGGTTCTTTCGGCTCCTTGAAATCGTTCTTGGCCGCGAGCTGGTGAAAATTATTCCACAGACAGATCATTTTCGACGGGTCGCACGGCGTCAGAATCCGAACGTCGGAAAGCTTCAATGTTTGGCCGCTCGGCTTTGCACCGGCGAACAGGTCGCCGGTATGAACCGCAATGGTATCGCCTTCCAGCGTGCCGAAGCCGGTCTTTCCACCCTGCTCAAAACGGATCCATCTTGCCATCTGCGATCTCCCGGTAAAGGCCGCGTCATTCGATCGCGCGGCCCTTTGCATATTGTATTCCTCATCCCGATCCCCGCAATCATGCACTGCATCATTGCGGGGCGCAGTTGAGGTCCGCCCTGCCGGGGCGAAGCGATAAAGGCGCGCTATTTAAGGGGGTTTCTCATCAATTCGGTGCGAGCTCCGCTGCCGCAAAATAAAAGGCGCTTCCATCGGAAGCGCCTTTTGCATTTTCAGATTGTGACGCGCGCGGATGCGCGCGAAATCACTGCGAGTAGTACATGTCGAATTCGACCGGATGCGGGGTCATCTCGAAGCGCTCGACTTCCGTCATCTTCAATTCGATGAAGCTGTCGATGAAGTCGTCATCGAACACACCGCCGTTCTTGAGGAACGCGCGATCCTTATGGAGATTTTCCAGCGCCTCGCGGAGTGAACCGCACACCGTCGGAATCGACTTGAGCTCTTCCTTCGGCAGGTCGTAGAGGTCCTTGTCCATCGCCGGACCCGGATCGATCTTGTTCTTGATGCCGTCGAGACCGGCCATCAGCATCGCGGCGAAGCCGAGATACGGATTGGCCGTCGGATCGGGGAAACGCACCTCGACCCGCTTGGCCTTCGGATTGGTGGTGTAGGGGATGCGGCAAGAGGCCGAGCGGTTGCGCGCGGAGTAGGCGAGCAGCACAGGCGCTTCATAGCCCGGCACCAGACGCTTGTAGGAATTGGTGGACGGGTTGGTGAAGGCGTTGATCGCCTTGGCGTGCTTGATGATGCCGCCGATGTAATGGAGACAGGTCTCCGAGAGGTCGGCGTATCTGTTGCCGGCGAATACCGGCTTGCCGCCCTTCCAGATCGACTGGTGGCAGTGCATGCCCGAGCCGTTATCGCCATAGACCGGCTTCGGCATGAAGGTGGCGGTCTTGCCGTAGATGTGCGCGACCTGATGGATGCAGTATTTGTAGATCTGCATCTGGTCGGCCATCAGCGTCAGCGTGTCGAACTTCATACCGAGTTCGTGCTGGGCGGACGCCACTTCGTGGTGATGCTTCTCGACCTTGACGCCCATCTTGGCCATCGCGCCGAGCATTTCCGAGCGCATGTCCTGCACCGAATCCTGCGGCGGAACCGGAAAGTAGCCCGCCTTGGTACGGATGCGGTGGCCGAGGTTGCCGCCCTCATATTCGGTGTCCGAGTTGATCGGCAGTTCCGAGGAGTCCAGCTTGAAGCCGGTGTTGTAGGGCGTGGTCTGGTAGCGGACGTCGTCGAACACGAAGAACTCCGCCTCGGGCCCGAAGAAAATCGTATCGCCAACGCCCATCGACTTGACCATGGCCTCGGCCTTCTTGGCCATGCCGCGCGGGTCGCGGTTGTAGGGTTCTCCGGTGGTCGGCTCCAGCACGTCGCAGACGAGGATCATGGTGGTCTCGGCGAAGAACGGATCGATCGTCGCGGTGACCGGATCCGGCATCAGGCACATGTCGGATTCGTTGATGGCCTTCCAGCCGGCGATCGACGAGCCGTCGAACATCAAGCCTTCGGCGAACGTGTCCTCTTCGATCATGCCGACGTCGAAAGTCACATGCTGCCACTTGCCGCGCGGATCGGTGAAACGCAGGTCGACGTATTTGACGTCGTTGTCCTTGATCGATTTCAGGACGTCTTTGGCGGTCTTCATGAATACCCCTTTTGGCTTACAGGTCGTCGTGATCTGGCCGCGGGCAGCGACCGTCGGTAATGCTCAATACAATTGGGGGAAGCCCAATACAATATCAGAGTATCGGCAGGCCCGGCTCAGATGGCGTCCAGGCCGGATTCCCCGGTTCGGATGCGAATGGCTTCCTCGATGTTGGACACGAAGATCTTGCCGTCGCCGATACGCCCGGTCTGGGCCGCGCGCCGGATCGCGTCGATTGCGCGCTCGACCAGGTCATCCCCGATCACGATCTCGATTTTGACCTTGGGCAGAAAATCCACGATGTACTCCGCACCGCGATAGAGCTCGGCGTGGCCCTTCTGCCGCCCGAAACCCTTCGCCTCGGTGACGGTGATGCCTTGCAGTCCGACTTCCTGAAGCGCTTCTTTCACCTCGTCGAGCTTGAATGGCTTGATGATGGCTTCGATTTTTTTCACTGAACGCCTCCCGGGCACTTCCATATTTCAGACTGCAGGTTTGTTTCCGCGTTGCGCTGATGTCGCGCAAGTTGTTCGATCGTATACCCCTCGGACCTCGCGACGTTGCCTGACCGCCCGGGCATGCTCATTCATTGCCATCGAGCACGACGTACCAGAGCTGGCTTCCTCAAAAGCAGGGTCTATGCCAAGTTGTTAAGATGCCTGATTTTGAAATGTTATCAGACTTTTAACGGGCATTGACGGGGTGTTGGACCGAACGGTTCACCATACCGAAGCCTACGAAATAGGCAAACAGCTCAATCAGTATGCAATCGCCGGCGGCTGGGCTTCGCACAGCATGGGAAATGCCTCAGGATGAGGCGCTTGTACCAGGGATTTGGCATGGAAGTTCTCAACACCGCTGAGATGGAGCGCGCCGATCGGCTCACCATTGCCGCGGGCACGCCCGGCTTCGCGCTGATGCTGAGCGCGGGCCAGGCCGTTGCCGAGGCCGCAATGGACCTCGTGGGGGAGGGGCCGATCCTGGTGGTGGCCGGCGGCGGCAACAATGGCGGTGATGGTTTCGTGGCCGCCGCTGAACTGGCGGCACGCGGCCGCGAGGTCTCGGTCATCCTGCTGTGCGAGCGCGACAGTCTGCGGGGCGATGCGGCCTCCGCGGCGCGAGGATGGAAATATCCGGTGCTGCCGTTCAATCCGCAGGCGATCGGCAAGCCCGCGCTGATCATCGATGCGCTGTTCGGCGCCGGCCTCAACCGGCCCGTCAAGGGCGAGCCGCACGACATGATCGAGGCGATCAACTCAAACGGCGCGCCGGTTCTCAGCATCGATCTGCCGAGCGGCGTCAACGGCACCACCGGCGCGATCATGGGGGTTGCGGTCCGTGCCACCGAGACCGTCACCTTCTTCCGCCGCAAGCTTGCGCATCTATTGTTGCCGGGCCGGATTTACTGCGGCCGCGTGCGCGTTGCCGATATCGGGATCGACGCAAGCGTGCTTGAGGAAATCCAGCCGCAGACGTTCGAGAACACTCCGCAGGCCTGGCGCAAGGCCTTCCCGGTTCCGCAGATCGACGGCCACAAATACGCCCGCGGCCATGCGATCGTCGTCTCCGGCGATATCGCGGCGACCGGAGCTGCGCGGCTGTCGGCGCGCGGGTCCTTGCGGGCTGGCGCCGGGCTAGTCACGCTGGCGTCGCCTCGGGATGCGCTTGCCGTTAACGCTGCCGCGCTGACCGCCGTGATGGTTCGAGCGATCGATACGGTGATCGAATTCGCCGAGCTGCTGACCGACAAGCGGCTCAACGCGTGCGTGATAGGGCCGGGCGCCGGTCTTGGCGGGCGCACCCGCGATTTCGTATTCACCGCACTGTCCGCGAAGCGCGGCCTGGTGCTGGATGCCGACGCGCTGACGAGTTTTGCCGAAGCGCCCGATCGCCTGTTCGAAGCGATCAAGGCCTCGCACGATGCGCAGGTGGTTCTGACGCCGCATGAAGGAGAATTTCCGCGGCTGTTCAGCGATATGAGCAACAAGCATCCGGAGCGTTCGAAACTCGAACGTGTCAGGGCCGCCGCCGAGCGCTCCGGCGCCATTGTCCTGCTCAAGGGGCCGGATACCGTGGTGGCGTCGCCCGATGGACGCGCCACCATCGCCGCCAACGCGCCGCCATGGCTTGCCACCGCTGGCGCGGGCGACGTGCTGGCCGGCATGATCGCAGGGCTCCTGGCGCAGGGCGTGCCGGCGTTCGAGGCCGCCAGCATCGGGGTCTGGATGCATGGCGAGGCGGCGCGCGAGGCGGGCCCCGGCCTGATCGCGGAAGACCTGCCGGAGGTGCTGCCCGCCGTGTTCCGGCGACTCTATGATGAGTTCGGCATCGATTATTGAGACGGAGGAGGCCCGTTGTCATGCCCCCGCTTTCGCGGACGATGACGCCAACCACAAGCCGCTCACACCAGATATTTCGCAACCGCAGCTTCGTCCCAGGACAGCCCGAGGCCATGCCCGCGCGCCGTGATCGTTCCGTCGACGATCTCGACCGGCTCGGCGACGATCGCGCGGGCGAGATCGAGATATTCGATCCAGTGCGCGGTCGGCGTGACCGCCAGCATGTGTGAACTCGCCTCCGCGAACAGGTGGCTCGACATCGGGATGGAGGCGGCTTCGGCCTGGCCGGCGACGCGGAGCCAGCCGGTGACGCCGCCGACCTTCATCAGATCGGGCATGATGAAATCGCTCGCGCCGGCGGCGATCGCTTCGGCAAAGCCGCGCGGAAACCACCAGTTCTCGCCGGACTGAATCGAAATCGGCGATGTCGCGCGCACTTTGGCGTGGCCTTGAAGGTTTTCGGCCGCCACCGGCTCCTCGATCCAATGCAGGTCGTAGGCCGCAAGGCGCTCAATGCGGCGGCTCGCCTCCGACGGATCGAGCGATTGGTTGAAATCCAGCATCAGCGCGATGTCGGGGCCGATCAGGCCGCGCACGGCCTTGACGACCCGCTCGTCATTGGCGAGATCGCTGTCGCCGCCCTTGATCTTGATGCCGCGAAAGCCCTGCTCGAGCGATCGGCGCAGGTCCTTCTCGTCGGCAACCGGATCGACCGCGCCGTAGCTGTCATAGGCCCGGATCGGCCGCGGCGATCCGCCCAGCAACTTTGCCAGCGGCTGACCCGCCGCCTGGCCCAGCGCGTCCCAGAACGCCATATCGAGGCCGGACACCGCCATGCCGACCAGTCCCTGCCAACCGAGCAGTCTGAATTTGGCATCCATCTGCGCCATCAGATCGAACGGCGCGATCGCCTTGCCGGTGAGTTCGCTGCCGATATCCCCGATCAATCGCACCAGCGGCGCGAGCGTCAGCCTGGTGTAGGCAAAGATGTACGCGCGTCCGGTAATGCCCTGATCGGTCGCGACATCGATCAGCACCAGCGGCGCCGAGCGGATGACGCCGAAGGCGTTCTTCACCGGCCGCGAGATCGGCGCGTCGACGGCGCGGGCTGTGATGCTGCGAATGGTAGGTGTGGCAGCACTCATTTTTGTTTCCTCACTCGACACTGTACCATCGCACAAGCCGCGGCGCCGCCCAGTCGGTCGCGACAGTCTCCATCAGCCAGCGCCCGGCATATTCGGCTGACAATGCGATGCGCTGCGTCTGCCCGGGCTCGATGGCCAGCGTATCCAGCCAGAATGGCTTCCAGCCGTCGTCGAGCCGGTCGAGCAGCCGGAAATGATGTCCATGGAGGTGGAATACCCATGGGATATCGCCGCGATTGGTCAGGGCCAACACCACGGTGCGGCCGGCCCCGGCGCGGAAAGCGGGCGCGGCAGAGGCTGCGAAATTCGCTGATGTCACCCAGTCGGCCTGCGCTCCGCCAAGCGTCACATCGAAGCGCAGGGCGTTTTTGAGGTCGAGCTGGGTGGGCAGACCGTTGGATGGCAGCGCAGGCGCCGCGGGAAGCGGCGCATCGCGGAGCGGGGGTTCCCTGGAAGTGACGAGCCGGGCGATGGGGCGGGCTTCCCTGCCATCATGCAGCAGGATCGGTGACGTCGAACCCGGCGCGCGCGCGTCGATGAAGGCGTCGACCCGGCCTCCCGGCGCAAGGACAAGCGCGCCATTGCGTGCAGGGAACGGCTCCGCCGGCTGGCCGTCGAGGGCCATGACGCGGACGTCCTGGCCCTCTATTTTAATAGCAATGACATTGCGTTGACAGCCATTGATGAAGCGTAGCCTCAGGCGTTCATAGAGACGTGTCGGGATATCCAGCGTCGTCAGCCCATTGATCGTGTAGACCGGCGTTGCGTCCTTGGGATCGACGCCCGCTGCAATCGCGGTCCCGTCCGGGCGCAACCGCCAGTCTTCGATCAGGAACACCTCGTCACGGTCGACAGTGACAGCCTCGCTCTCCCCGACGATCAAGGCCCGCGCCCGCGACGGCCGGGCCTGACCGTCGCCCAAGAGCCGGAGGTCGCACATCAATGTTCCGGCGTGGCGTAATGGAATCACTAGCGTTTCCTTGGCTCCCGCTGAGAGGCGCGACCGTGCTGCCAGCGGCTCGATCGCCGGGACACCGTCTACCCCGTGCCAGTTGAGCACAACGGGGATCGGCAGTTCGTTCAGGAGCGCAATTTCGAGTTCGTCGCCGCGTTTGAAACGAAGAGCGGGGTCTGGCGTTGGTCCTTGAAGCGACCATATCGGGGTCTCCGGAGCGCCCGGACGCAAGGCGAGGACGTCTGGTTTGGCCTGAAGCATCAGTGAACGGCGCGTTTGGGCGGCTGCGATCCCCGGCATCGCCGAACCTAGGACCGCAGCGCCCAATCCGGCCATAAGCTCGCGCCGGTCCAGCCGGAGAATTCGATCTGCCATAAGGTCGATGCGGACCATTTTCCGCTGGATATGTCCAGCGGCTGCAGGTACTTCCGGGGAGGTTCTGAAATGGCCTTTTTTTTGCTGCGGACAGGTCGGCCCATGTTATAAGCCCGCCGCAACGATCACGTTTACGATTTGAATGAGGTTCGTCCAAATCATAAACGTGATCGATTCCATTAACTTGGAGCATGATGGCCGCCCGAAAACCGCTTCACACTTTTCGGCATCATGCTCGGGCATCGCGGCCGGACATGATGCTATCAGCGGGCGTGGCGGAACTGGTAGACGCGCTGGATTTAGGTTCCAGTGACGAAAGTTGTGGGGGTTCGAGTCCCTCCGCCCGCACCAAGCGCTGACAGCGTTTGCATGACGATTACTGGAGGACCTGTTTCCGACAAGGGCAAATCTCCCCTGAAGGATTGGGTCCGCCGAACCACCGGCGCAGGTGTGATGCCGCGCGTCGACCAGATTGACAATGTTCGCGCCGTTGAGGCCGGACGAAAGCGGGAAGAAGATTGACGCCATGCAGGTCACCGAAACCCTCGCCGAGGGATTGAAGCACGAATTCCAGATCAGCGTTCCCGCATCGGATCTCGATGCCAAGGCGGATGCGCGCCTCGTGGACCTCAAGGACAAGGTACGCCTCAACGGCTTTCGTCCCGGCAAGGTGCCGGTGAGCCACCTCAAGAAGGTGTATGGCCGCTCCGTCATGGCGGAGACCATCGACCAGACCATCCGCGATACCAATTCGCAGATCTTCACCGAGCGCGGTTTCCGCCTGGCGACCGAGCCCAAGATCACCATGCCGACCGAGCAAAAGGCGGTCGAGGACATCCTCGCCGGAAAGTCCGATCTCACCTACACCGTTTCGATCGAGGTCGTGCCGGCGATTGCGCTCGCCGATTTCAAGAGCTTTACGGTCGAGAAGCCGGTCGCCGAAGTCACCGACGCCGATGTCGATGAAGCCATCAAGCGCATCGCCGACCAGAACAGAGCCTATGCCGCGAAGGCCGAGGGTGCGAAGGCCGAAACCGGGGATCGGATCACGATCTCGTTCAAGGGCAGCATCGACGGCACGCCGTTCGAGGGCGGCACCGGCGAAAACATCCAGGTTACGATCGGCACCGGGCAGTTT
>JBGQCE010000101.1:0-8835 GCA_041495185.1 Bradyrhizobium sp. | reverse complement strand
CCGGCTATGGGCTGCGATCGAACGCTCGGTGAAGGCGATCCGTGGCAGCGCCTCGGCGTCCGGCGCAATGCACAAGCAGGCGGCGTAGCTTCGCCGCCTGAGAGGGTCAATAAAGAACGCGCGGGCTCCGCGCGTTTTTCGGTGTTGCGCGACCCTCCCCTTGGGGAGGATGAAGAGCGTGTGCGAATTAAGCGACCATCAGCACGTAGAAGACGATCACCGGCGACAGGCACAGGATCACCGACCAGATGCCGAGCGCCCAAAGAATGTCTTCGGTGCTGAAGCCCTGTTGTTCAGGGAATGGATTGTCTTGTGTACTCACGACGCCCCCGCGTTTTGCTCTTGTGGGCACCTTGATACGCGTCGAATTTTAAAAAGCCGGTCGCGATTTCGCTCGTATTTGACCACGGACGCTACCGTAGATTAACCACGGCCGCATCGCGCGCCGGTCAGCTTGCCGTCAGCAGCCGGAAGGCCAGCACCGGGCCCAGGCCCAGCACCGCCGCCCACAGGCCGAATGACGACACGATAAGCAGGTCCTGCATTCTCTCGGTGCGCCCGGAAACCGGATCGCTGGCATTTTGAATGGTTTGAGTGGTCATGTTTCCCCCCGTTTTCTTGTTACGGGATTCCAATAAGCTCCAAATTTTAAAGACGCGGCCGCCGTATTGTTCGGATTTGAACGACCGGTTTTACCGCGTATTAACCAGGCGGGTTTGCCGGATCGATCGCGGCGGCCGCCATCCGTCCGCGGAACGGCAGGGGTTGATTGACGTATCTCAATGCCCGCTCTGACGTCTTAGGGGCATTGTTCAAATACAAGCCTGAGAAGGAGCCTGGATGCGAAAGGTTGGATTGAAGGCTCTCTTCGCGCTGCTTGCTCTCAACAGGGCAAGGAATGATCGGCCTCATTGGGATCGGGTCATCCTGATTTTCTCGACCTCGGTAACCATTGGGCTCGTTGCCCTGTATGTGTACGGAAAGGTCAGCTCCCGCTGGTAGGTGGATCCGTTTTCGTACACAGGGCTGCGAATTTTCGTCACGCCACCCGATGCCGGCCTGTGCCCGTCGTGGATGGCGCCGCTCTTCGTTGGATCTCCTGGTCGAGACCGGCGGCGAGGTCGGCGCTCACTTCGGTCATCGGCAGCCTTAACTCGGCGCTGTCGATCAGTCCGGTGCGCCACAGCCAGTACTTGATCGGCGCAGGGCTCGGCTCTGCGAACAGCAACCGGGCGAGTTCCGCGACCGACTGCCAACGCACCAGCGCAGCATCGCGCTCGCCCGCTGCCACCAGCTTCCGGATCTGCCCAAAGGTTTCGGTTTCGATATGCGCGGACGCCAGAATACCGCCGTCGGCGCCATCGGTCAGCGCTTCCTGATATTGCGCATCCTCGCCGGTAAGAACCGCGAAATTTTCCGGGCGCCGGCGCAGCAAGTCGCGCGACTGGTTGCGGTCCGCGCAGCAATCCTTGAGTCCGACGATGTTGGGATGATCGGCCAGCCGCAGCATCGCCTCGTTGCCGAGATTGACCCCGGTCCGGTAGGGAATGTTGTAGAGCAGAATCGGATGCGCGGCGCGATCCGCGAGCGCGCTGAAGTGAAGCTCCAGCCCGCGCTGCGACGGCCGCGAATAATACGGGCAGGAAATCAGATAACCATCGATCGGCCAGCCGGCCGTTCTGTCCAGCGTATCCAACAGGGCGTTTGTGTTGCTGCCGGACAGGCCGAGGCAGACCGGAAACCCCCTGGCCCTGGCCGCTTCGTCCCGGACCGCGAACACCAGCCGTTCGGTTTCTTCGGGCGTAAGCGTGAGGCTTTCGCCGGTCGTGGCGGCGAGGATCAGCCCATCGACGGGCAGCGCTGCATAATGTCGCACCAGCCGCCGCAGCGAGGCTTCGTCGAGTTCTCGGTTGCGAAACGGCGTCACCAGCGGCAGCCAGAGGCCATGCAAGGAAGTTCGAAGATCGGATGATTGAAGGTCAGTCATTGGTCTATCTCCTGGAGGTTGGGCCGGAGACGGGACAATAAAAAAGCCCCGTCCAGATGGCGGGGCTTTGCGGATCGGTTTGGGCGAGAAGTCTATCGCGCGCGTCGATCTCCAGTCCCCGGAAGGGGGGCTTTTTTCGACAACGCTGCCATGCATGGATTCGCGATCATGTGCAAATGATGATGGGCGGCGCCAAACCTGTCAACAGATGGAACCAGGCGCCGCGCGCTACCATGCTCGCCGCCAAAAAAAAGCCGGGCTCATAAGAGCCCGGCTTAAGGTATTGGCCACGTGAGGCCGACACAATCACCTTCCAAGAGGGATTACTGAGCCCTCGCGCCACTGGAGGAGGGGGACAAATGCGCGACGCGAATGCTCAGCGTGGAAACACTATGATCCCCGCCAGCGCCTTGCCGCAACCACTTAGGCCGCATGTCAGTCATGCGGGGGATCGGGGGCTTATCGACCGATAATCAGGACGGCCAGCGCTGCGCCTTGCTCACCACGAAGTCGCGGAATACCTGCACGCGCGCTACCGTCTTCAACTCTTCGGGATAAACGAAATAAGTGTCGAGCTGGATCGAATCGGATTCGCCGAACAACTGCACCAGACGGTTGTTTTCCTCGACCAGATAATCCGGCAGCGCCGCGATACCCAATCCCTGCTGACACGCGCGCACGAGACCCAGGATGTTATTGACCTTGAAATAGGCCTCGCGCGGACCCGAGCCGTTGCGGCCGGCCTCGATCAGCCAGTTGCGGTTCTGCAAATGCGGCGCGACCTGCCCGTCGCTGAGCGTGATGATGCGATGCGCATCGAGCTCGTCGAGGGTGCGTGGCGTACCGAAGCGTTTGATGTATTCCGGCGAGCAATAGGCATGGAAGCCCATCGCGAACAGCTTGCGCTGGATCAGGTCCGGCTGCGTCGGCTTGCGGGTGCGGATCGCAACATCCGCCTCGCGCATCGAAAGATCGAGTTCCTCGTCGGTGACGATCAGCGAAATCCGGATCTCCGGATAAAGTGCTGTAAATTCGCCGAGCCGCGGAATCAGCCAGTTGATGCCGACGCCGGGAGTGGTCGTGATCTTGAGGTCGCCGCTCGGCCGCTCGCGGCTGTCGGTGAGTTTCGCGCGCGCCGCCTGCAGCTGCATGAACACGTCATGCGCGGTGCGAAACAACAGGTCGCCCTGCTCGGTGAGAATGAGACCGCGCGCATGGCGATGAAACAGCGACACCGAGAGCTCCTGCTCCAGCGCGCTGACCTGCCTTGAGACGGCCGATTGTGACAGGCCGAGCTGCTCGCCGGCATGCGTGAAGCTGCCCGCTTCCGCCGCTGCGTGAAACACCTTCAGCTTGTCCCAATCCATATCGGTAAATCCGTCGCGAGTTCGAGCCATGATTATTCTGCCGCCGCGCGATCGCTCGCGCGCAGTGCGAGAAAACGTTCGGCTTCAAGCGCCGCCATGCAGCCAAGGCCCGCGGCCGTGACTGCCTGCCGCCAGATTTCGTCGGCGACGTCGCCGGCGGCGAATACGCCGGGCACCGAGGTCGCGGTCGAGTTCGGCGCCACCTCGACATAACCGGATGGTTTCAGCTTGATCTGGCCGAGGATCAGTTCCGTCGCGGGCGCGTGGCCGATCGCGATGAAGACCCCGTCCGCCGGCAGTTCGGTCAGCGTGCCGGTTTTGACATTCTTCAACCTGATATGGGTGACCTTGCCGGGGTTTTCGGTGCCGCAGATTTCGTCGATGGCGCTGTCCCACACCACCTTGATCTTGGGGTTCTTGAACAGGCGGTCCTGCAGGATGCGCTCGGCGCGGAAATGATCGCGGCGATGCACGATGGTCACCGTTGAGGCGAAGTTGGTCAAAAACAGCGCTTCCTCGACCGCGGTGTTGCCGCCGCCGACCACGATGACTTCCTTGCCGCGATAGAAAAATCCATCGCAGGTTGCGCAAGCCGACACGCCAAAGCCCTTGAATTTTTCCTCCGACGGCGTGCCGAGCCAGCGCGCCTGCGCGCCGGTGGCCAGGATCACCGTTTCGGCCAGATAGACGTCGCCGCTGTCGCAGGTCAGGCGGAACGGCCGTTGCGCAAGCTCGAGTTTGGTGACGAGATCGGTGACGATCCTGGTGCCGACATGGGCGGCCTGCTTCTCCATCTGCTCCATCAGCCAGGGGCCTTGGATAACATCCGCAAAACCCGGATAGTTTTCCACGTCGGTGGTGATGGTGAGCTGGCCGCCGGGCTGGATGCCCTGGATCAGCACGGGTTCAAGCATCGCGCGCGCGGCGTAGATCGCAGCGGTGTAACCGGCCGGCCCGGAACCAATAATGACGACCTTGGCATGGATGGGGGCAGGCATAGGGGCAGTCCGTCGCTTAAGGGGATTTGGCCAGCGCTTAGGCGAAATAGGCCCGGAAAGGCATCGCGGCGGCGCTGAAAGTGTCAAATCCAAGATAGGACATCTGGCCAGCTATGCAAGAATTGCAATCCATATCGGCGAATTTTCCGCTCCGTTGCGAAAAATGGCGCAGCGCACGCGCAATAAAATTGCGCAAGTGGCGCCAGCTGCGCTAAGAGTGTTGCCGGTATCCCCCGCAAGCTTTGTCAGCCCAGGATCTGGACCCGCGTGTCAAAGAATCTTGACGAAATCGACCTTAAAATTCTCAGCGAAATCCAGGCCGACGGCCGAATCACCAACGTTGAACTGGCCAAACGCGTTGGCATTTCGCCCCCGCCGTGCCTGCGCCGGGTGCGGACGCTGGAGGAAGCCGGTTACATCCTGGGCTATCGCGGATTATTGGATCCGCGCCGGCTCGGCTTTGACGTCACGGTGTTCGCATCCGTGCATCTGTCCAGCCAGGCCGAGGCAGATCTGCGCGCGTTCGAGGAATTCGTGCGCGCCGAGCCGCTGGTGCGGGAGTGCTGGATGTTGTCGGGCGAGGTCGACTTCATTCTGAAATGCGTAGCGCCCGATATGGCGACGTTTCAGGATTTCGTCACGCATCTGACGGCGGCGCCGCACGTGCGCAATGTCAGGACATCGCTGGTGCTGCACAATTCCAAATACGAGGCCGCGGTGCCGCTCGATTTGAAGCTTCCGGGCTGACGTCCGTCATTCCCCGCGCAAGCGCGCAGCGCTTGTCGCTGAGGGCGCGAGTGAAACGAGCGAGCCTCAGATGTGCAATTGCACATCGGGGAATCCTTGGATTCCCTGCGCGGAATAACAGTATCTCGACGGTGTCATAGTGTTACAGAAGCATGCCTTGCAATGTCTGGGCAGCAACGGGGAGGATACGATGGCCGCACACGATCAACCCAAACTTATTTTTCCAGCTCTCGCGGGTCTCTATGAGCGCTTTTCTCCCTTCTCTTACGCCTTCATGCGCTTCGCTACCGGTGCGATTCTATTGCCGCACGGAATCCAGAAAGTGCTGAATGTTCCAATTGCCAAATTTGCCCCGAACATTGCCGCCAAAGGGCTGCCGTTTGCTGAGGGATTGACCTATCTGACGTATTTCGCGGAATCGGCAGCGGCTGCCTGCCTGGCCATCGGGCTCTTCACCCGGATAGCTGCGGCCGTGATCGGAATTGAAATGCTGGTCATCGTTTTCCTCTTCCAATGGCAGTTCGGGTACTTCTGGACAGTCCGCGGATACGAGTTCGCCCTGCTGTGGCTGCTTCTCTGCATTGCCATCTTCTTCAAGGGCGGTGGCCGCTATTCGATAGATCGAATGATCGGCAAGGAGTTTTGACTTCGATCGTCCTGCCCTGGCCGGTAGCCTGAAACAGTCGTTGGCGTCGATCCTGCCTAAGTCCGCGATACGTCCGGTGGAAGCGGCGTCCCGACGCGCAAGACGGCATCGAGGCTCCAGGGTCCGCCGCCCGCGAAGGAAAGATACAAAAACGTAAAGCAAAGGCTGACGGCGAGGTCGCCTGCACTCAGAATCGGAAGGAAGCTGTGCGGAAAATGTTCGATGAAATAGGCCGCCGCCATTTCGCCGGACAGGATAAATGCGACCGGCCGGGTGAACAGGCCCAGGATGAGCAGTATGCCGCCGACCAGTTCGAACATGCCGGCGATGCCGAACAAGGAAAACCATGGCAGGTCCTGAAACATCTTGACGGCCGGCCAGCCGAATAGTTTTGCCAGTCCGTATTGCAGCACCAGCAAGCCGACGACAATCCGCAACACGCTCAGGATACGGGGCCCCCAAATTGTGCTGGGTTTCATGGCTCAATCTCCGGTCAAAAAGTGCGCGACAGCTGCTCATGCTTCGAAGAGCAAGCTCCGCACCTCGAGGGCACAGCCTGGAAGGCGAAACTCAATGTGCCCGTCGTTGACGCCTCGTCAAATAATCATTCGCGCTTCAACAGCGCATCGGCGCTCCACGGGCCAGCGCCGGCGCACGCTAAGTAGAGCGCAACGAAGCAAAGGAGTGAGACGAATTCGCCGCCGTTCAATACCGGATAGAATCCCTTGCTGGCATGCACCATGAAATATCCGACGGCTGCAAAGCCCGAAAGAATGAAGGCGACCGGCCTCGTGAACAAGCCGATAGTCAAAAGCGCGCCCCCAATGAGTTCGATCACCCCAGCCGCTCCAAAGAACGAATTGATCTGGATGTTGGCTAAACTGGGAACGACGGGAAAGCCGAGAATTTTTGCCGTGCCGTGTTCAAGCAATTCCAACCCGATGAAAATGCGTAGCACGCTCAAGGCACGCGGCGCCCATGCCGCCATTGTTTCATTCATGATTGTTTCCCCCGATGGAAGTCGCGTTCTAGTTCTAAAGTCGAACGTCAATTCGTATCGCGTTGCGGCTCTGAGGGAAAGGACGTCGGCCCAAGAAATCGGTGACGTATTGCAAAGCAGCATAGGAATAATGCCACCGAGCAAGTGTTTCGGCGGCCGTTATGCCTGGTGATGCTGACGCCGGATCCGTCCCACGCAACAAAGGAAAAGGGCCGGGAGATCATTCCGGTCCTTTGTCATATCGCCAGATGCAAAAATTCTAGCGCCATTCGACCTTGGTGATCTCGTAGGCTTTGGCGCCGCCGGGAGCGACGACTTCCACGGACGCGCCCTTTTTCTTGCCGATCAGCGCGCGTGCCAGCGGCGAGGTAATGGAGATGCGGCCCTTTTTGGCATCGGCTTCCGGCTCGCCGACGATCTGCCACACCGCCTTCTTGTCGGTGTCCTCGTCGATCAGCGTCACGGTCGCGCCGAACTTGATGGTGTCGCCGGAGAGTTTGGAGATGTCGATAATATCGGCGCGCGCCAGCTTGTCCTCCAGCTCGGCGATACGGCCTTCATTGTGGGACTGCTCTTCCTTCGCGGCGTGATATTCCGCGTTCTCCGAAAGGTCGCCATGCGAGCGCGCTTCCGCGATATGTTCGATGATGCGCGGACGCTCCACCGACTGGCGCTGCTTCAATTCGACCTCAAGGGCGGCATAGCCGCCAGCGGTCATCGGAACCTTTTCCACCATCTTCTCACGTCCTTCAACATCATGCGGACCAATCCGCGGTACGCACAAACGCCGAAACGGAACACCCTCATGGCTGGCGAGTTCCAGTCACGAGGGCTTCATTGCCGATCGATTGCCCGATTCAAAGACCGGTCTAAAGATCAGGTTTCGGAAAAATAACTCTGCAGGGTGCGGACCTCAAGGTCCCCGCCCAGATAGGCGCGGATGCCCTGCGCGGCCGCCACGGCACCCGAAAGAGTGGTGTAATATGGCACTTTATGCAAGAGGGCAGCACGTCGCAACGAGCGGCTGTCGGCCAGCGCCTGCGGCCCTTCCGTGGTGTTGAATACCAGCTGGATATCGCCGTTCATGATGGCGTCGACGATATGCGGCCGTCCCTCCAGCACCTTGTTTACCTTTTCGGTCGGTATGCCGAAATCGGTGAGGAAGCGCTGCGTGCCCGAGGTGGCCATCACCTTGAAACCAACCGCGGACAATAGCCGCACCGCCTCCGCGATTCGGGTCTTGTCGATGTCGCGGACGGAAACGAATACCGTCCCCTTGCGCGGCACGCGGGTGCCGCCGCCAAGCTGGCTCTTGGCGAATGCGATCTCGAACGAGCGGTCGATGCCCATCACCTCGCCGGTCGAGCGCATCTCCGGACCGAGTATGGTATCGACGCCGGGGAAACGGGCGAACGGGAACACTGACTCCTTGACGCCGACGTGGTCGAGCTTGCGCTTCTTCAACTTGAAGTCGGCGAGCTTCTCGCCGGCCATCAGCCTCGCTGCGATCTTCGCCACCGGCATGCCGATTACCTTGGCGACGAACGGCACCGTCCGCGACGCCCGCGGATTGACCTCGAGCACGTAGATATCGCCGTCCTTGATGGCGTATTGCACGTTCATCAGTCCGACCACGTCCAGCCCGAGCGCCAGCTCGCGCGTCTGCCGCTCCAGTTCGGAAATCATCTCCGCGTCGATCGAATGCGGCGGCAGCGAGCAGGCGGAGTCGCCGGAGTGAATGCCGGCTTCCTCGATATGCTCCATGATGCCGACGATGAAGGTGTCCTTGCCGTCGCACAGGCAGTCGACGTCGATCTCGATGGCGTCGGACAGATAGCGGTCGAACAGCAGCGGGTTCTTGCCGAGCACGGTATTGATCTGTCCGGTCTTGTCGTTCGGATAACGCGCCTTGACGTCGGCGGGCACCAGCTCCGGCAAGGTGCCGAGCAGGTAATCGCTGAGCTGGGTTTCCTCGCGGATGATCTGCATCGCGCGGCCGCCGAGCACGTAGGACGGACGCACCACCAGCGGCAGCCCGAGATCGGCGGCCACCAGCCGTGCCTGCTCGACCGAATAGGCGATACCGTTTT
>JBGQCE010000100.1:0-8842 GCA_041495185.1 Bradyrhizobium sp. | reverse complement strand
GCGGAGATCAAGCCAAAATGGCTGCGCATCGGCGGCTACTGGTATCCGCGCGGCGGTATTCCGATCGATGTGTTCTGGCAGACCGGCAAATCGCCTGATGGAATGTGGATTCCAGATCAGGGCGTCGCGCCCTATCGCGGGCGGGGTTGATTTAGCAATCGCGCGACCACCACGCCAAGGATGATGACGGTGGAAGCTGTAACGAGCAGCGTCGACGCTTTGCCGATCCGCGAAAGCAGAAAGCCGTAGACCAGCGGGCCCGCGGACTGCCCCAGAAAGAAAAAGAACGAATGCAGCGAGAACGCGGTGGCGCGAGCCTTGGGCGATAGTTCCGTTGCGAATACCTGGATCGAACCGTGCAGCATGTAAAAGCCCCAGCCCATCAGGACCAGGTTGATAAACTGTACCTGCCAGGGCGCTCCGAGGCCGATGATGGCAAGCTGGGAAGCGACCAGCACGGCGCCGCTCACCATCATGGCGTGAACGCCGAGCTTTGGCAGTAGCCGCGACACGCTCAGCGTATAAAAAAGTCCGCCGATCGCGAAGCCTGCGATCACAACTCCCGCGATTGAGAGCCGGGGTTCGCCGAGCTCAACCAGAAATGCGGCGAGATAGGGAAACAGCCCGAGAATGCAAATGCCCTCGACGAACACCGCGGAATAGCAGACCGCCGCATTTGGATTGGAGAAAATTTCGGCATAACCCTTCCGCAACGCCGATAGTTCGACCGGACGGCGCGGTACGGCCATCGATCGGCGGAAGCCGGTCAGCACCATGGCAGCGCCGGCCAGCACCAGCACGCCCAGCAAAATGAGAACGGCGCGCCAGCCGATGAAATCGCCGATCACGCCGGACAGTGACGCACCCAAGAGATTGCCGGACATCGATCCCGCAAGGTTGCGGCTAAGCGCCAGTTGCCGGCCTTTCAGCGGGACCAGATCGCCAGTCAGGCTCATCGCTACCGGAAATGTGCCGCCAGCGCCGACCCCGCAGAAAATACGGGTCACGAGCAAGAGCGAATAGGAGTTCGCGAAGGCGCCGACGATGTTGGCTACGCCAAGTATCACCAGGCAGATCAGCATCAGCCGCGCCTTGCCGATCATATCGGCGGTGGCACCAAGTACCGGCTGAACCAGCGCGAAGGTCAGCGCTGTGCCGGCCGACAGGCCTGCAGCGGTTGCGACCGTGATCGACAGCTCATCGGCGATTTTAGGCAGTACCGGGTCGAGCGATCGCGTCGATAGGCTCGCGGTAAACGTGCAGAGCGCGATCACGGTGAGGATCGATAACCCGCTGCCGCCCTGTTCTTCATTTCCCTGCGATGAGGTCATCCGCCGACGTTTTTGGCCAACGCGTCGAATGCCATCAGCCTACGCACCAGAGCTTCGAATTCGCGCAGCGGCACCATGCTGGGACCGTCCGATGGCGCGCGATCGGGATCGGGATGGGTTTCGATGAAAACGCCGGCAACCCCGACGGCGACCGCGGCGCGCGCCAGCACGGGCACGAATTCGCGCTCGCCGCCCGACGAAGTTCCCTTGCCGCCCGGCTGCTGCACCGAATGGGTGGCGTCGAAGATCACCGGTGCGCCGGTGGTGCGCGCGAGGATCGGCAGCGCCCGCATGTCCGACACCAGCGTGTTGTAGCCGAACGATGCGCCGCGCTCGGTAACCAGCACGTTCGGGTTACCGGCGCCGGTGATCTTGGCGACGACATTGGCCATGTCCCAGGGCGCCAGGAACTGACCCTTCTTGACGTTGACGACCTTGCCGGTCGCAGCCGCCGCCAGCAGCAGATCGGTCTGCCGGCACAGGAACGCCGGAATTTGCAGGACGTCGACGGCCTGCGCAACTTCCGCGCATTGCGCAGCCTCATGGACGTCGGTGAGCACGGGCAAGCCCAGCGACGAACGGATCTCGGCAAAGATCGGCAGCGCCTGCGCAAGGCCAATGCCGCGCGCGGCGGACACGCTGGTGCGATTGGCCTTGTCGAACGATGTTTTGTAGACGAGGCCTATTCCGAGCCGCGACGCGATCTCCCTCAGCGCGGACGCCACTTCAAGCGCGTGTGCGCGGCTCTCGAGCTGGCACGGGCCGGCGATGATCGAGATCGGCAAATCATTGCCGAATTTGACCGATCCGGCGGCGACGACCGGCGCGGCTGAAATGTTGGCGTTCAAGGCATTATCCTTTTTCCGGCGCGACCATGCCGGGCGGCGGCAGACGGATCAACCCTATTTAGCGGTCTCGAATATCAGGGTTGCGCCGAAGGCGACGTCGGGCGGGACGACGAGCCATCCCACATGGCGCTGCGAGGCAAGTCCGCTTTGCCGATGCGGGCGCGGAAATAGAATTCCGCCGCCGCGTCGAGATCGCGGACGGCGTGCACGATGTGGTCGAGACCGCTGGGCATTCGACGGGACATTTCGCCTTCGGAAATGCCGATTACTTCATCGCTGAGAAGGCGGTCGGCACCAGCAGCTGATTGACGATATTGCCGACAATCTGGCCGTCGGCTTCCGTTTTCGCGCGTGCGGCGATCCAGTCGGGATCGCTCTGAAAGGCGGCCCACTTCTTCTCGCGGTCGGCGAGCGACTCCCACGCCAGAATGTAGGTCAGTTCCTGATTGGACTCGCCGACCAGCGTGGTGAAAAACCCGGTCGGCTTGATGCCGTGCTTCTCCCACAGTTTCAGCGTGATGGTCTCGAAACGTTTCAAAAGCGCCGGCAGCCGGCCCGGTATGCAGCGATAGACGCGCGTTTCGTAAATCATCGACTTCACTCCCTGTTCCATTGTTCTTGCGGTATTGCGGATTGTTTTGTCGCAACAATCGGCGCGTTCGTCAAAGGCCGCGGATGCAAGGCATCACACCAACCGGCTCTGCACCACGGCCGCCTGAATAAAGGATGCGAACAAGGGGTGCGGTTCGAACGGGCGCGACTTCAGTTCGGGATGGAATTGCACCCCGATGAACCAGGGATGATCCTCGTATTCGACGATCTCCGGCAGCACGCCATCGGGCGAAAGACCTGAAAACTTCAGCCCGTGCTGCTCCAGGCGATCCTTGTAGGCGGTGTTGACCTCGTAGCGGTGGCGGTGGCGCTCCGAAATCTCGGTGGCGCCGCCATAGACCTCCGACACCCGGCTGCCCCGCTTGAGCACCGCGGGATACGCCCCGAGACGCATGGTGCCGCCGAGATCGCCGGCCTTCGATCGCTTTTCCAGTTCATTGCCGCGCAGCCATTCCGTCATCAGGCCGACCAGCGGTTCGGGCGTCGGGCCGAACTCGGTGGAATTGGCCTGCTCGATGCCCACCAGATTGCGTGCGGCCTCGATCACCGCCATCTGCATCCCGAAGCAGATGCCGAAATAGGGCACGTCGCGCTCGCGCGCGAACTGCGCCGCGCGGATTTTGCCCTCTGCGCCGCGCTGGCCGAAGCCGCCGGGCACCAGAATGCCGTTGACGTGCTCGAGAAACGGCGCGGGGTCCTCGTTCTCGAACACTTCGCTCTCGATCCAGTCGAGATTGACCTTAACCTTGTTGGCGATGCCGCCATGCGACAACGCCTCGATCAGCGATTTATAGGCGTCCTTCATGCCGGTATATTTGCCGACGATGGCGATGGTGACGTCGCCCTCGGGATTGCGCACCCGCTCGTTGATCTCGTGCCAGCTTTGCAGCGCCGGCGGAATCTTCGGCACGATGCCGAATGCCGCGAGCACCTCATCGTCGAGGCCGGCGGCATGATACGCCTCCGGCACGGCGTAGATGTTGTCGACGTCGCGCGCCTCGATGACAGCGCTTTCGCGCACGTTGCAGAAAAGGCCGAGCTTGCGCCGCTCTTCCTTGGGGATCGGCCGGTCGGTGCGGCACAACAGGATATCGGGCTGGATGCCGATCGAGCGCAGTTCCTTGACCGAATGCTGGGTCGGTTTGGTCTTTAGTTCTCCGGCGCTGGGGATGAAGGGCAACAGCGTCAGGTGAATGTAGATGGCGTGGTCGCGCGGCAGGTCGTTCTTGATCTGGCGGATCGCCTCGAAGAACGGCAGGCCCTCGATATCGCCGACGGTGCCGCCGATCTCGCACAGCACGAAGTCAAACTCGTCATTGCTGTCGAGGATGAAATCCTTGATCGCGTTGGTGACGTGCGGGATCACCTGGATGGTGGCGCCGAGATAGTCGCCGCGCCGCTCCTTGGTCAGGATGTCCTGGTAGATGCGCCCGGTCGTGATGTTGTCGGCCTTGGTGGCGGGGCGTCCGGTGAAGCGCTCGTAATGACCGAGGTCGAGGTCGGTCTCGGCGCCGTCGTCGGTCACGAACACTTCGCCGTGCTGATACGGCGACATCGTTCCGGGATCGAGATTGAGATAGGGATCGAGCTTGCGAAGCCGGACCTTGTAGCCTCGCGCCTGCAACAGGGCGCCGAGCGCCGCTGATGCCAGACCTTTTCCGAGCGAAGAAACCACGCCGCCGGTGATGAAGATATACCGCGCCATGGGACTTAACCTTTAAGGCCACGGGGCCGATTCGCCAAAACGAATCGCAGGCCGCAGCGAACATTTTATTGGGCTGTGGGTGACGTGAAATTTTAAAGCGATATCAAGGTATTGATGGGGACTGCTGATGCAGGACGGTAGCCGCCGTCCTGCATGGCCACCCTGCTTTATTGCGACCGCGGCGCCTGCGGACCCGATGGCGCCGGCTGGTTCTGCTGCTGCTCGTCCACCTTCTTCAGCGTATCCAGCAGGCCGCCGCCCGTCGGCGGGGATATCGGCGTTGCCGGTCCTCCCGGCTGTGACTGCGAGGCTGGAGCGTTGCCGATGATCGAACTCGGCTTACGGTCATAGCTTGCGTACCAGGACAGGAACATGCTGGTCAGGAAGAAGCCGAACGCCAGCACGGCGGTCGTGCGCGTCAGCAAATTGGCGGTGCCGCGGCTTGACATGAAGCCGGCGCCGCCGCCCACACCGAGGCCGCCGCCTTCGGATTTCTGCAGCAGCACGGTCGCGATCAGCGTCGCAACGATCATCAGGTGGATTACGATAGCAACAGTCTGCATCTCTACCTTCCGTCACAAACCAAAAGCGCCGACGTCCGGCTGCACAGGGGTTTGCGGGGTTTGAAGTGGCGCGGTGTTACACGATCGGACGGGGCATTGTCACCCCCGGGGGATTGCCAACCCGGGGATTGTCACCCCGTGGTACCGCCTCGCCGTTAGTTAGGGACAACCACGCGCAATCGCAAGGAAATCGGCCGCTTTCAGGCTGGCGCCGCCGACCAGCGCGCCATTGACGTTGGCAACAGCCATCAATTCCCCTGCGTTTGAGGGTTTTACCGAGCCGCCATAGAGGATGCGGATCCGGGCCCCCTCGCCGTTAAACCGCCCAATCAGAAGATCCCGGATAAACCGATGAATCTGCTCGACATCTCCAACCGTCGGAGTGAGCCCCGTACCGATCGCCCAAACCGGCTCATAGGCTACCACCAGATTATCTGACCGCGCGCCATCCGGCAGCGAGACGTTGAGCTGTCCGCGGCAGATGTCGAGGGTCTGCCCGGCATCGCGCTGGTGCTGGGTTTCGCCGATGCAGACGATGGCTGTGAGACCGGCGCGCCAGACGGCTTCCGCCTTCTGCCGGACCAGCACGTCGGTCTCGCCGTGATCGGCCCGCCGCTCGGAGTGGCCGACAATAATGGCGCTGGCGCCGGCATCTGCCAGCATTTCGGCGGATAGATCGCCGGTATTGGCGCCCGACACCTTGGGGTGGCAATCTTGCGCACCGACCCCAAGCGTCTTTGAGCCGCGCGCCTTCTCGGCGAAGGCCGCAATCAGGGTCGCCGGCGGGCAAACCAAAAGGTCAGCCTTGGCAGCGACACCGGACGCGCCGGCAAGCATGGCCTCGAATTCGGCCATGGAGGCCTTAAGGCCATTCATTTTCCAGTTGCCGGCAATCAGCGGCCGGATCATGTCGATCATATCAGGATTCCAGCGAATATTTGGGTCAGGCATCCGCTAGCAGAGCATGGCGGCCAGTTCCAGATATACCGGCCGCGCGGATCCCCGTTAACCGCTTCAATTGGCCCTCCCCGTCAAGGTTGCGACGGGGCGGCTGCCACTTTATGATGCTTTATCAACTCGGTGACGCCCTCTTGCGGAATTGATACCGAATTCCCCTTGGGCGCGACCCGGTTCCCTCCTGCAAACAAGTTGGACCCATGCTTCGAGGAATGCGGAAAGCCTCATCAAACTGGCTCGGCAAAACCATAATGGCCGTGGTGATGGGCGTATTGATCGTCAGTTTCGGGGTCTGGGGCATCGCCGACATCTTCAAGGGCTTTGGACAGTCGACGCTGGCCACGATCGGCCACACCGAGATTTCGATCAATGAATTCCGCCAGCTCTACACCGACAAGCTGCAGCAGATCGGCCGCCAGTTCGGCCGCCCGCTGACGTCGGAGCAGGCCCGCGCCTTCGGCATCGACCGCCAGGTGCTGCAGCAGACCATCGCGGAAGCAGCGCTTGACGAGGAAGCGCGGCGGCTGGGGCTCGGGCAGTCGGACGCCGAGACCATGCGCATGATCTTCAGCGATCCCAATTTCAGGGGCGTCGGCGGCGCCTTCGATCCGGCCCGCTTCCAGGCCACGATCCGGCAATTCGGCTTCAGCGAACAGCGTTATGTCGCCGACCAGCGGCGGGTGTCGTTGCGGCGTCAGATCGCCGGCACGATCTCCGCCGGTCTCGAGCCGCCCAAAGTGATGATCCAGGCGCTCAGCCGCTTCCAGAACGAACAGCGTTCGATCGAATACGTGAAACTCGACGCCGCACAGGCCGGAACGATCGATCAGCCGTCGCCGGAGACGCTGGCCGGCTATTTCGACGATCACAAGACCCAGTTCCGCGCCCCCGAATATCGTAAGATATCCTTTGTCGCGATCACGCCGGAAGAGATCGGCAAATGGTCTGATGTCTCCGACGAGGATGCCAGGAAGCTGTTCGAACAGCGCCGCGACAAACTTGGTACGCCGGAAAAACGCGACATATCGCAGATCGTCTTTCCGAACATGGAAGAAGCATCGGCTGCGCGTGGTCGCATCACTTCCGGATTGTCATTCGAGGATCTCGCCAAGGAGCGCGGGCTCAATCCATCCGACGTCGGCCTCGGCATGATCGCGAAATCCGCCATCATCGATCCCGCGATCGCCGACGCGGCGTTTTCGCTGCCGGCCGGCGAGGTCAGCCAGCCGCTGCAGGGCAAGTTCGGCACGGCGCTGGTCAAAATCGGCAAGATCGAGCCGGGTGTCGAACCATCATATGAAAGCGTCGCCTCAAACCTGAAGAAGGAAATTGCAACCGAGCGCGCGCGCAAATCGGTCGGCGACCTCCGCGACAAGATGGAAGACGAGCGCGGCGGTGGCGCCAGCGTCATCGAAGCCGCACAGAAACTGGGACTCACCGCCGTCACCATCGACGCCGTCGACCGCTCCGGCCGTCTCCCCGGCGGCCAGCTGGTGGCCAACATTCCCAGAGGTCTCGATGTCGTCTCGCAGGCCTTCAACAGCGATGTCGGCGTCGACAACGATCCCATTCAGTTCAACGGCGGCTATGTCTGGTACGACGTTCTCAGCATCACCCCGTCGCGCGAACGCAGCCTCGATGAGGTCAAGGACCAGGTCGAGGCGCGGTGGCGGGACGACCAGATCAGCAGCCGGCTCAAGACCAGGGCGACCGAGATGCTGCAAAAGCTCGAACAGGGCGGCACGCTTGCGAGCGAGGCGGCGGCTGCCGGAACGAAAGTCGAGACCGCCAGCGGTTTCAAGCGCGATGCCTCGCCGCCCGGCGTGCCGGCCGGCGCGATCACGGCGGCGTTTCGCACCGCCAAGGATGGCGTCGGGCAAACCGCGGGCGCCGGCGCCGGCGAATGGATCGTCTTCCGCGTCACCGACGTCAGCATGCCGCCGGTCGACCTTGCCTCGGACGATATGAAGAAACTCAAGGCGACCCTCGAGCGCGGGCTGACCGACGAACAGGTTGCGCAATACGTCACGAAGCTTGAAGCGGAGATCGGCACGACCATCAACCAGGTTGCCTTCGCGCAGGTGACGGGCGCAAATAACTAATTCCGAAAGCACGCGATGGACGACCTCAAATCTATCATCGGAAAAGTCGCCACCGGCGCGACCTTGTCGCGCGACGAGGCGGCATCCGCCTTCGACAGCATGATGTCCGGCGAGGCCACGCCCTCGCAGATGGGCGGATTATTGATGGCGTTGCGGGTACGCGGCGAAACCGTCGATGAGATCACCGGCGCGGTATCGGCGATGCGGGCCAAGATGCTGCGGGTCAAGGCGCCCGCCGATGCCGTCGACGTGGTCGGCACCGGCGGCGACGGCTCCGGCTCGGTCAACGTCTCGACCTGCGCCTCCTTCATCGTCGCGGGCGCGGGCGTCCCCGTCGCCAAGCATGGCAACCGCGCGCTGTCGTCGCGTTCGGGCGCAGCCGACGTGCTGTCCTCGCTCGGGGTCAAGATCGACATCAAGCCCGATGATGTCGGCCGCTGCGTCGCCGAGGCCGGAATAGGCTTCATGTTCGCGCCATCACACCACCCCGCCATGAAGAACGTTGGTCCTACCCGCGTCGAGCTTGCCACCCGCACGATCTTCAATCTGCTGGGGCCGCTGTCCAACCCGGCCGGCGTCAAGCGGCAGATGGTCGGGGTATTTTCCCGGCAATGGGTGCAACCGCTGGCGCAGGTGCTGAAAAACCTCGGCGCCGAATCCGCATGGGTGGTGCATGGCTCCGACGGCCTCGATGAAATCACCCTCACCGGCCCGACCTTCGTCG
>JBGQCE010000099.1:0-8847 GCA_041495185.1 Bradyrhizobium sp. | reverse complement strand
CTGCGGGGAAAGCAATATACCGGTCACGGCAAGAATGTGCTTGGCGATCCCGTGATCGCATTGACGTGGCTCGCCAACGAATTGCGGCAACTCGGCGTGACGCTGAAGGCAGGCGAGGTGGTAACCACAGGCACCTGCCACCCGCCGCTGCCTATCAAGTCAGGCGATATGTTCGAGGCTGATTTCGGTGTGATCGGCAAGGTCTCGGTCAAGTTCGATTAGCCGGAGATTGCGTCAGCGATGTCCGAATATCGCCGAGCCGACGCGCACATGAGTCGCGCCGAACTGGATCGCGGTCGCGAAATCGGCGCTCATGCCCATCGACAAATTCTTCAGCCCGTTGCGCGCGGCGATCTTTGCGGTCAGTGCGAAGTGCGGCGCCGGCGCATCGTTGACCGGCGGAATGCACATCAGGCCGGAAATTTGCAAACCGTATTTTTCACGGCAGCCGGCAATGAAGGCATCGGCTTCGCCAGGTGCGACGCCCGCCTTCTGCGGCTCCTCGCCGGTATTGAGCTGGACGAACAATGCGGGCTGCCGTTTTTGAGAATTGATTTCCTTGGCTAACGCTTCGCAAATGCTCGGACGGTCGACCGAATGAATGGCGTCGAACAGCGCCACGGCCTCTTTCGCCTTGTTGGATTGCAGCGGCCCGATCAGATGCAAGGCGATGCCGGGGTAAGCCGACATTAACGCTGGCCACTTCGCCCTGGCTTCCTGCACGCGATTCTCGCCGAAAACGCGCTGTCCGGCCTCGATCACCGGCGCAATTGCACCGGCATCGAAGGTTTTGGACACCGCGATTAGCGTCACCGACGCGCGATCCCGGCGCGCTTCCTTGCAGGCGCGCGCGATCTCCTGCTCCACCGAGGCAAGCCCGTTTGGTAAATGCGGAGTTATCGGCGATGGATTTTGCGGCGTCATGTCATCTGTCGGTCGCGAGTTTACGGGGTGGTTCCAATTTTACCGAGTTCCGGAAAGGCTTCTTGAACCCTTCCCTCTACCTTGCATGTGGGGTCAGGGGCCAAGGATGTCACTCGTTAGTTTCAACCGCAAAAGAGTGAAACTCAAGCAGCTTCTCGGTATCCGCGCGCGGCTCGCGTTGCTGGCGCTGATCCTGGTGGCGCCTCTGATGCTGGAACGCGCCCGTTCGCTCGAGGAAACCCGCAGCAGGCAGATCGCGCTGGCTTCCCAGGAATTTTCCAGTCTGGCGCAGCACAGTGCCGATGCCCAGCGTGAAGTCATCTCCTCGGTCGAGACGATGTTGAAATCGGCGGCCTATATCCGCGCCTCGGCCGGAGGCGTCGGCCGCAGTTGCGACATCCTGCGCGCCAGCCTGCCCGTCAATCTGCCGTGGATCCGCAGCGTGCTGATTGTCGGCAGGGATGGACGGGTGCAATGCTCGACAAACAACCTGTTTGTCGGTCTAGATCTCAGTGACCGGGCCTATCTCAAGAAGGCGCGCGAAAGCCGCGACTTTGTCTTCAGCGACTTTCTGTTGGCCAAATCCAGCCAAAGGCCGATCGTGATGGCGGCCTATCCGGTATCCGCCATCAACGATGATGCGGATTCCGTCATTCTCGCCGGCGTCAACCTCGACTGGATGTCGAAGATCATGAACAATCTCGGCGGCCGGCCCGGGGTTTCGGCGGTTCTGGTCGATAGCGCCGGTACCATACTGGCGGCGCCGACGGATCAGGCCAGCATGATCGGCCGTCCGCTGGATACCATACCGCTGATGTCCTCGATCTCAGAAAAGGCAATCGGCTCGGACAAGTCGCAAGGATCGCTTTCATTCGTCGCTGCGGACAGCTCGAAGCGCAGTGTGAACTTTGCGCGCATCCCCGGCACGGAATCGCGGCTGATCGTCAGTATCGATGAAACCAAGGTGTCCGCGGCGATCAATCGGGAGATCCGCACCGCCTATCTGCAACTCGGCTTCGTCTGCGTGTTCGTGCTGCTCGGCGCGTTGATCGCCGCGGAGAAACTCATCATCCAGCCGATCGAGATGCTGGCGGCGATGGCGAAACGCTTCGGCCAGGGCGACTGGTCGGTGCGCGCGGCGCGCAAGGCGCTGCCGGCCGAATTCGTTCCGCTGGCCCGCGCATTCAATGCGATGGCGGCGCAGCTTGGCCAGCGCGAGCGCGAACTTGTCGCCACCAATGACCGTCTAACCGTGATGGCGTCGATCGACATGCTGTCCGGCCTCGCCAACCGGCGCGGCTTTCAGAGCCGGCTCGATTTCGAATGGATGAAGGCCCAGCAATATGGCAGCGAGCTGTCGCTGCTGATGATCGACGTCGATCACTTCAAGCTGTTCAACGACACCTATGGCCATCCGGAAGGTGATGCCTGCCTTAGCCGGCTCGGCGAAACGCTGGCCGGAATTGCCGACGAAACCATGGGCTTTGCCGGACGTTATGGCGGCGAGGAATTCTGCCTGCTGCTGCCGAACGCTGCCGTGGGCCGCGCGACGGAAATCGGCGAAATTGTGCGCGTGGCGGTACAGGACATCGCGATGCCTCACGCGACCTCCAGCTATCAAACCGTCACTGTCAGCGTTGGCGTTGCCTGCACCAAACCAAACGACACGCAGCGGCCGGGCGATTTGATCGAGGCCGCCGACGCCGCCCTCTATGCCGCCAAACATCGCGGCCGCAACGCGGTGGTCGAGCATGGCTTTGTGCGGCTGATGGTTAGCCCGGTCGCCCTGTCGGGCTAGCCCGTGGCCAGCTTGCGATCGAGGTCGTTCTCGGTCACGACCCTGTTGCGGCCGTTTTTTTTGGCGAGATAGAGCGCGCGATCGCATCGATCGATCAAATCCGCCATCGACTCGCCCAGCTGAAACTGTCCAACACCGATGGAAACCGTGATGTTGGGAAGAACCTCCCCCGTCGAGCGGCGGGTGATACTACATTCCGATATGGAGCGGCGAATACGCTCGGCGACGCCGTAGCAGGTCGCGAGTTCAGCACCGGGAAGCACGGCGATAAGCTCTTCCCCGCCATATCGAGCCGGGAGATCGATTTCCCGAACACGTTCCCGCAAGACCTTGGCCATCAATCGAAGCACCTGATCGCCGACGCCGTGCCCGAAATCATCGTTGAACTTCTTGAAATGATCGATGTCGATCAGGAAGACGCTGAGCGGCTCACCTTTTTCCATCGCCGCGATCTGGGCGGTACGAAAGAACTCCTCAAGCGCACGGCGGTTTGGCAAACCCGTGAGCGTGTCGGTCCTGGCACGTTCCTCCGACTTGTTCAGCGAATCGCGGATCATATCCAGCTCACGCGTCTTCTCGACGAAGCTCGCCTCCAGTTTCGTTGCCCGCGTGGCGGCCTTCGCCAGCTCGTTCATCAAACTCTCGACCAGCAATCTTGGATCGACGCCAGCTTCGCTGCGGTCGGCGACATCGCTGATGGCCCGCATCTGCGAGCGGTTATCCGAAATCGCGGTGGTCAGAAACTGCTTCGCGGAAGCCATCACCGAATGAAGCTGTTCTGAAACGTCGTTGGCAGCTGCGGCATCCGTCGAATGCGATCCGACATAGGTCGCGAACAGGTCATGATTCGTCGTGGCGTCAAACTTTCGTTTGTTGCCGATCAGGATATCGATCGCCCGTTTGAGATCGGATGACGTACCTAGGGAATATTTGAACCAGAGGTGAAAATTGTTCGGCGTCGGAGGGACGCGCTGTCGCGACATCAATCGCAGGGCTTTTTCCGCGACAGACGTTGCGTATTCGAAATCAACCTCGTCAGGCGAGTCCGCTGTCACGATCTAAAACGATCTCTGTCTGGCGAGCCGATTCGGGTTCGGTGGAAATGTCCCACAGAATCGTTAACCAGGCCCCAATCCGGCGGTCCTAAGCGCACAACCGGCTTCTTGCTGGCCAGACGTGGCAAGGATTCAGCCCGAGAAGCGAGTTCGGGCCTACAGAATTTCCGCCGTCGAATGGCGCCAATGGCGGTGCCGACATGCCTCCAACCCATTGACCCATCGCGGTCTTTTATGGCCTAGTCCGCCGTCCTTTTGACCGGCCGCGAATCCCTAAAAAGCCCTGCGATTCCATGACCTCTGAACGCTACAACGCACGCGAATCCGAGCCACGCTGGCAACGCCAGTGGGACGAAAAGGCGATCTTCGCCTCAAAAAACGACGACCCGCGGCCGAAATATTACGTGCTTGAGATGTTCCCCTATCCGTCCGGGCGCATCCATATCGGGCATGTCCGCAACTACACGTTGGGTGATGTGCTGGCGCGCTTCATGCGGGCCAAAGGCTTCAACGTGCTGCACCCGATGGGCTGGGATGCGTTCGGGCTGCCGGCGGAAAACGCCGCGATCGAGCGCAAGGTCGCGCCGAAGGCGTGGACCTACGACAACATCGCCGCGATGAAAAAGCAGTTGCGGTCGATCGGGTTGTCGCTCGACTGGAGCAGGGAGTTCGCGACCTGCGACCCCAGCTACTACAAACACCAGCAGAAGATGTTCAACGATTTCCTGCGCGCCGGTCTCGCCGAACGCGAAAAGCGCAAGATCAACTGGGACCCGGTCGACATGACCGTGCTCGCCAACGAACAGGTGATCGACGGCCGCGGCTGGCGCTCCGGCGCGGTCGTCGAGCAGCGCGAGATGAACCAGTGGGTCTTCAAGATCACGAAGTATTCGCAAGAATTGCTGGACGCGCTCGATACGCTGGATCGCTGGCCCGACAAGGTGCGGCTGATGCAGCGCAACTGGATCGGCCGCTCCGAAGGCATGCTGGTGCGCTTCGCACTCGACCCCAAAACCTTGCCTGAAGGTTCGACGCCATCAGGCAAGACCGAGCTGAAGATATTCACGACGCGGCATGACACGCTGTTCGGCGCCAAGTTCATGGCGATTGCACCGGATCATCCGCTCGCGCAGGCCGCGGCTGCAAGGAATCCAAAACTCGCGGAGTTCATCGCGGAAGCGAAGCGTCATGGCACTGCGCAGGAGATTATCGATACCGCCGAGAAGCTGGGTTTCGATACCGGCATCAGGGCGATCCATCCGTTCGATGCGAGTTGGAAGCTGCCGGTTTACGTCGCCAACTTCGTGCTGATGGAATACGGCACCGGCGCGATCTTCGGCTGCCCCGCGCACGACCAGCGCGACCTCGACTTCGTCAATAAATACGGACTCGGCAATACGCCGGTGGTCTGTCCCGAAGGCCAGGACCCGAAAACCTTCGTGGTATCGGACACTGCCTATGACGGCGACGGCCGCATGATCAATTCGCGCTTCCTCGACGGCATGACCATCGAACAGGCCAAGGAAGATGTCGCGAAGCGGCTGGAAAGTGAGATGCGCCCCCTCCCCAACTCTCCCCCGCAAGCGGGGGAGGGACGGGTGGGAGCCGTCGGCGAACGGCAGGTGAACTTCCGGCTGCGCGACTGGGGTATCTCGCGCCAGCGCTATTGGGGTTGCCCGATCCCGGTGATCCACTGCCCGAAATGCGATGTCGTGCCGGTGCCCGACAAGGATCTGCCGGTGGTGCTGCCCGAGGATGTCAGCTTCGACAAACCCGGCAACGCGCTCGACCATCATCCGACATGGAAACACGTCACCTGTCCGAAATGCGGGGCTAAGGCGCAGCGCGAAACCGACACCATGGATACCTTCGTGGATTCGTCCTGGTATTTCGCGCGCTTCACCGATCCGTGGAACGAAACCGCGCCGACCACGCCTGCGGTGGTTGATCGAATGATGCCGGTCGATCAGTATATCGGCGGCGTCGAGCACGCGATTCTGCATCTGCTGTACAGCCGCTTCTTCACCCGCGCCATGAAGGCCACCGGCCATATCGGCATGGATGAGCCGTTCGCCGGCATGTTCACGCAGGGCATGGTGGTGCACGAGACCTATCAAAAGGCCGACGGCACCTACGTCACGCCGGCCGAAGTCAAAATCGAAGCCGGCGGCAACGGCCGCCGCGCCAGCCTGATGGCATCTGGCGAAGAAATCTCGATCGGCTCAATCGAGAAAATGTCGAAGTCGAAGCGCAATACCGTCGATCCCGACGATATCATCGCGACCTATGGCGCCGACGTTGCGCGCTGGTTCATGCTGTCGGATTCGCCGCCCGACCGCGACGTGATCTGGAGCGACGAGCGGGTGCAGGGCGCCTCGCGCTTCGTGCAGCGGCTGTGGCGGCTGGTGGATGAATCCGCCGACATTGCCAAGGCAGCTCCGGCGGCGCGGCCGGCGTCGTTCGGCGCCGAGGCGCTGGCGCTCCGCAAGGCGGCGCACGGGGCGCTCGACAAGGTCTCCACCGGCATCGAGAAACTGCATTTCAACGTCTGCCTCGCCTATATCCGGGAGTTCTCCAATGCGCTGGGCGAGACGCTGGCGCGCGTGGGACAGCCATCGCCGGATCTGGCTCCAGATATTTCCTGGGCGGTTCGTGAGGCCGCGGTCATCCTTGTTCAACTGTTCGCACCGATGATGCCGCATCTGGCGGAGGAATGCTGGCAGGTACTGGGGCAGCCCGGCCTGGTTTCGGAGGCCAATTGGCCCAAAATCGAACGCGATTTGCTGGTTGAAGACACGGTGACGCTGGTGGTTCAGGTCAACGGCAAGAAACGGGGCGAGGTCACAGTGGCCCGCAATGCCCAAAATCCGGAAATTGAGGCTGCCGTTTTGGGCCTCGATGCGGTAAAACAAAGCCTCGGCGGCAAGGCCGTTCGAAAAGTGATTATTGTGCCCATGAGGATTGTGAATGTCGTTGGCTAGGATCCGCATCGCCGCTCGGCTTTTGGCCGTGGCCGCACTGGCGGCGCTGACGGCCGGCTGCTTCCAGCCGATGTACGCCGAGCATACCGACGGCACGCCCGGGCTGCGCGAAAAGCTGATGGGCGTCGAACTGCCGCCCGTCGACAAGCCAAATGCCTCGCGCGAGGCGCGGCTCGGGGTGGAAATCCGCAATGCACTGGCGTTCAAGCTGTACGGCAACGCCACCGGCATGCCACCCACCCACCGGCTGGTGATCCGGTTCACCACCAGCCGTTCGTCGCTGATGACCGATCCGAACACCGCGCTGCCCACCAGCGAGAACTACGGCATCGATGCGCAGTACAATCTGATCGAGATCGTCTCCAACAAATCGGTCATGACCGGCAACACCTTCTCCCGCGTGTCCTATGACATCCCGGGCTCCATCCAGCGCTTCGCCCGCGCCCGCGCCTTCCGGGACGCCGAGGATCGCGCCGCCCAGGAAATCGCGGAAAATATCCAGACCCGGCTGGCGTCGTTCTTCGTCGCCGGCACTTGATCTTGGTCGCGCTTCGCGGAAAAGAAATCGACGCTTTTCTCGCCAGGCCCGATCCGGGCCGTCCCATCATCCTGCTCTACGGTCCCGATGCGGGCCTCGTGCGCGAACGTGCCGACGCGCTGCTGGCGTCCGCGGTCGACGATCCCAACGACCCGTTCTCGCTGGTCAAGCTCGATGGCGACGAGCTATCAGCCGAACCGTCACGGCTGGTCGATGAAGCGATGACGATCCCGCTGTTCGGCGGCCGCCGCGCCATCCGCGTCCGCGCCGGCTCCCGCAGCTTTGCCAGCGGCGTCGATACGCTGGCGGAACAGCCGCTGAAAGATTGCCGCATCGTGATCGAGGCCGGCGAGCTGCGGCCGGAATCGCCGCTGCGCAAGGCCTGCGAGCGGGCCAGGACGGCGGTCGCGATCGGCTGCTATCCCGACGGCGAGCGCGATCTTGCCAAACTGATCGACGACGAATTGCGGGTTTCGAATTTGCGCATCGCGCCGGATGCACGCGCGACCTTGATGGCGCTGCTCGGTGGCGACCGCCAGGCCTCGCGCAACGAACTGAAGAAGCTTGCGCTTTACGCGCACGGCGAAACTGAGGTCACGCTCGACGATGTGATGGCGGTCGTGGCCGACGCTTCCGAGCTGAAGGTCGATCCGATCGTGGACGGCGCGTTCGCCGGAAAGCCGGACCTGGTCGAGACCGAATTCGCCAAGGCTGTTGTCGCCGGCACCTATCCCGGCATGATTATTTCCGCAGCCCAGCGCCAGGCGGCGTGGCTGCACAAATCCGCGCTCGCGGTTGCCGAGGGAACGCCGGTATCGACATTACTCGACAGCGGATTCCCGCGCCTGCACTATTCGCGAAAGGGAAACGTCGAAATCGCGCTACGCAATTTCAATGCGGCGCGGCTGGCGCTGATCATCGATCAGCTCGCGACCGCGGCGCTGGAAATGCGCAAGCAGGCGCCGCTGGCGGCCGTGATCGCGCAGCGCACGCTGCTGTCGATCGCGGTGAATGCAAAGCGGCGGGGATAGCTACGGAAGCCGGTCTTCTCCCTCGCCCCGCTCTTGCGGGGTCGAGACGAGCGAAGCTCGCTCTTAGAGGGTTGGGGTGAGGGGCTCTTACTATCCGCTAGTGCCAGCGATCGATTGTGGTGCGGTACCCCCTCACCCGGATCGCAAGAGCGATCCGACCGCTCCCCGCAAGCGGGGCGAGCAGCGGCGAGATGCCGAGGAGCAGGAAGGTCAGCGAGAGGAGCTGCGCCGCTTCCGGCCCGGTGTAGAGGTCGCGGATGACCGCTCGCACGATCACCGCGGCCGAGCAGATGCCGAAGCCCTGGACGAAGCGGAGCACGATCAGCGCCTCGATGCTGGTTGCGAAGACGCAAGCTACCCCGGCCGCGACGAAGAGGATGAGGCCGCCGATCAGCGGAGCCCGGCGGCCGAAGATGTCGGCGAGCGGCCCGTAGATCGGCTGGCCGACGGCGAGCGCCAGAAAGAAACTGACCAGCGTGAGCTGCGCGGCGCCGACATCGGTGCCGAAATGGGCGGCGAT
>JBGQCE010000098.1:0-8853 GCA_041495185.1 Bradyrhizobium sp. | reverse complement strand
GGGGCTCGCGTCGAAGCATTGAATTTCGAGATCGTTACCGCGCTACTCGCCCGCGCCGCCGCCGGCAAAGTGATGATGCAGCTCACCCGCGAGGAAACCTTCATCACCCACCGCGCCCGTCCGCAGACCGATATGCGGCTGAAGCTCGGCATGAGCAAGAATGGGCGTATAACCGCTTGCGAATTGCATGTTGTGCAGCGCGGCGGCGCGTATGCCGGTTACGGCATCATTACCATTCTCTATGCCGGCTCGCTGTTGCACGGCCTCTATGACATTCCCGCGGTCAAGTACGACGGCTACCGGGTCTACGCCAATCTCCCGCCCTGCGGCGCGATGCGCGGGCACGGCTCGGTCGACACCCGTCACGCGTTTGAATGTCTCGTCGACCGCATGGCGCGCGAGCTCGGGCTTGACCCGTTCGCCGTGCGCCGCGTCAATCTGTTACAGGCGCCGACCCGCACCATGAATGACCTGACGGTCAACAGCTATGGACTGGCGGAATGCCTCGACAAGGTCGAGCGGGCGAGCGGATGGCTCGAGCGCCTCGGCAAACTTCCGCCCGGCAAAGGCCTCGGCATGGCCTGTTCCCACTACGTCAGCGGGGCTGCCAAGCCGATCCATTTCACCGGCGAGCCGCACGCGGTAGTGAACCTCAAGCTGGACTTTGATGGCAGCGTGACGGCGCTCACGGGCGCCGCCGATATCGGCCAAGGCTCCTCTACAATGGTCGCGATAACCGTGGCCGAGACCTTGGACATCTCGCTTGACCGCGTCCGCGTCATCGCCGCCGACACCGCCGTTACGCCCAAGGACAACGGGGCCTATTCGTCACGCATCACCTTCATGGTGGGCAACGCGGCGATCGACGCCGCGAAAAGGCTGAAGGCGGTGCTCGTTGCCGCAGCGGCGCGCAAGCTTGAGGCGCGTCCGGAAGACATCGAGTGCGCGGGCGAGGTGTTTCGCGTCGGCAACGGCGATCAATCGACGTTACCGTTCGCCGACGTCGTTGCCGCGGCGCTGGTCGATGAGGGTGCGATCACCGTTAAGGGGACGTTCACTTGCCCGCCAGACGCCCAGGGCGGCAAACACCGAGGCGGGGCCGTCGGCTCCACCATGGGCTTCAGCTACGCCGCCCAGGTGGTCGAAGTAAGCGTCGATGAAGCCACCGGTCTGATAACGGTCGATAAGGTATGGGTAGCGCTCGACTGCGGCCATGCAATTAATCCACTGGCGGTGGAAGGACAAATCCAGGGATCGGTATGGATGGGCATGGGTCAAGCTATGTGCGAGGAAACCCGCTATTTGGACGGCTTGCCGGCCCATGCAAGCCTGCTCGAATATCGCATGCCAACCATCATGGATTCCCCGCCGATCGAAACTTATATTGTCGAAAGCCACGATCCATATGGACCATTTGGGGCCAAGGAAGCGAGCGAGGGTGCATTGGCCGGCTTTCCGCCAGCCCTGGTGAACGCTGTCGCCAACGCAATCGGAATTAACCTCACTGAATTGCCGGTGACCGCTGACCGGGTCATGGACGCGCTCATCCAGCGCCGGCGGCAAGCGAAGCTTGCCACCTTGAAGGCCGCATCATGACCAAACCGTTGCCCCAGTTTCACCTTGCCGAGCCCAGGACCGTCAAAGAGGCGATTGCCGCGCGCCTTAATCACCCGGGTGGTCGCTTCGTCGCGGGCGGAACTGATCTACTGGTGAACATGCGGCGCGGCATTAGCAGCCCGGATTTACTGGTCGATCTTTCCGGCATCGACGAACTGGCCAAAATCGAGACCAACGGACATGGCGTGACGATCGGTGCGGGTGTGACCATCGCCACCCTTGCCCGCAACGCGGTGATCGCCACCCAATATCGCGCACTCGCGCAAGCCGCCGAGGCAATCGCCGGACCCGGCCACCGCATCATGGGGACGGTCGGCGGCAATTTGTGCCTCGACACGCGCTGCATTTACTACAATCAAAGCGAATGGTGGCGAAGCGCCAATGCTTATTGCCTCAAGCACCGCGGGGATATTTGCCATGTTGCCCCGCAGGGACAGCGTTGTCACGCCGCCTTCGTCGGCGATCTTGCGCCCGCCCTGCTCGTTCTTGGTGCTGAAATCGACATTGCCGGTGCACAAGGTCATCGCCGAATTTCCCTGAGCGAACTCTATGTTGAAGACGGCAAGGCGCATCTCACTTTAGCTGACGGCGAGCTCATCGTCGCGGTGCATCTGCCGTCAGACCCGCCCCCGTCCGCTTATGCAAAAATACGCGCACGGGCGGCGATCGACTTTCCATTGGCGGGAGTGGCGGTTGCGCTCGCAACATCCGGTACGAACATCCTTTCGCTCCGCTTAGCACTGACCGGCACAAATTCCCGGCCGTTCCTGCTTGCCGACACGGAAGCCTTTGCCGGGCGATCAGTCGACGAGAAGCTACTACAAGAGATCGACCGGCTCGTGCAGAAGCAGGTCCAGCCCATGCGCACCACGATTGCATCGGCCAATTATCGCCGAGTCGCCGCCGCTGCGCTGGCACGGCGCTTGACCGCGCGCCTTTGCGCGGAAAGCGCGGCTTGAGCCCGCCGCGGCCATCACGAGGAAATGACGGCCGTTGCCTCCAGTTCGATCTTTGCCGGAGTGTCAAGCAGATCCGCAACAAAGATCATGCTCATCGCGGGATAGTGATCCCCTATCAGCAATTTCCAAATTCGTCCAAGTTCGCGGCGACCCGCGAGGTAAGCGGGCTTGTCGATACAGAATGCGGTTAGTCTGCAAATGTGGCTCGGCTTGCCTCCCGCCTCTGCAAGAATGGCGAGGATATTTTTGAGCGCCTGTTCGAATTGCGGAACGAGATCATCACTTTGAAAATGCTGATCCGCATCCCAACCAATCTGGCCTGCAATGAACACAATTCGGCCCGCCGCCACGCTAACGCCGTTTGCATAGCCGACCGGCGGTAACCAGTCGGGTGGATGGAGAACCTGAATTGACATTGCAAAGTCTCCTCGCGATTGCGGCTATCGCTAATGCCGCACGTTGCCTGCACTCAACGGCATTGGCCGCAACGTGCCCCGCACCGTGTTGCGATCTTCCGCCGCGATACGACGCAGCTTTACAATATCTTTGACAGTGACTTGTGATGCGTTGATCATTACCCCGGCCCCCCTTAATTTCGCAAAGGCACGCGATAGCGACTCCGGCGTCAGGCCAAGTTGACCGGCGATCAGAATTTTGTCATATGGCAACGAGAGCGCACAGTGACCCTGCTCCGCCAATGACAGCGACGCAAGAAACTCCGCGACCCGCTGCACGCCACTTTGCGCCTTGAGGTGTTCAACCTGCTGAACGAGATGATGCATGTGTTGTGAGATCGATGCGATCATCGCCAATGCAATATCCGGACTGCCACGGATGCATCGGATAAGATGATCGGCAGGAATGCGTCCGACGCGCGTGGTGTTCACCGCTTCGGCCGTTGCGATATATCGATTTCCGGTAAAAGCGACCGCCTCGGCGAAGCTGTCGCCTTTCTTCATCATATCGATAACGGTTTCGTCGCCGGACACGGTGCTGCGGTAAATTTTCACCCACCCGTCGATCACGATAAAAAATGCGGTCGCCGGATCGTCTTGCCTCATGATCAATTCGTGCGGCCGCAACATGACGGCCGTCGCCGGCTCAATAATGTGTTGAACGGTCTCCGACTTAAGCCCTCTGAATACCGCAACGCGGGTGATGACTTGCAGATCGCCGGCCGTTAGCTTTGAGGACATTGGAAAACTCTCAAACTATGCCAGCCTAATTCATGAGGCGGATCGGTCGCGCGGCCTTGATCTCGATCAATTCGATGCCATCGGGCACAATTTATTCATGTTGCAATGCACGCTGATCATCGGGCACAAAACCCTCGGCGCCGGCGGCCATAATGCGCTCATTATTAATTTGGCTCGCGAAACAAAGTGATCGCTCTCAGCTCGGGCGCACCGCTGGTGCGACGCGACGGCTTTCGCGGCCTGGCGCGGCTGGTCTCACGGCGATCGATCAGCTTGCGCATGGTCGCGATGGTGATCGACCCGAGGGTGGCGCGCGCGATATCGTCGATTTCGTTGAGAACCTCGCTCAATGTTTGCCCCTCAGGCGTTGTATCGATCGCTCCTGTACGCTGCTCAACGGAGCTTAGCTCTTCGAACAGTTGTGCCACGTCCAGTAAGGTTGTTCGCCGTACATTACCGGCGAATTGATACCCGCCACCCGCACCACGAATCGAGCGGACGAGACCGGCACGACCCATGACATGCATGACCTTCGCCAGGTGATGACTGGAAACGCCAAACTTCTCGCCAATTTCGGCGACGGAAAGCTGACGATCTTCGCGCGCGGTTAGCTCCAGAACCGCGAAAATGGCAAGCCGGGTCGAAATCTGCAGCTTCATGACGCCGCCATCAGTGTGCAACACCATACAAAATACTGATTATCGCCTTGCATGTTCAATCGAGATCCTTCTCAAGCTGGATGTAGGGGCCCGCGATCATTCCTTCACTACGAAAAAACAGCAAAGGAAGACGGCCATCCCTTGCAACCATCGTTCGCATCTTGCCGACGCCAGCTTTTTTGAATTCACCGGAAATTGCTTCGAGCAGCGCGCTCCCAATACCATGCAAGCGTATTTTCGGTTCAACCGACAACGCAAATACCCAGCCGCAAGGTGCGGATCCGAATTCCCAGGCGCGAATCTCCCCGATGATAAAGCCCAGCAGGCGCGAATCCGCTCGGTCCATGGGATTCTCGGCAACCAGAAAAAACCGTTCGTGACGCCGTTGTTCGCCGTACCGACGGAAGACATCGTTCCAGTATTCCGCCTTGGCGAGTCTCGTTACGCGGGTATCAAGTGTGATCACGTGGGGGATGTCGGCGGCTTGCACGCGCCGGACCCGCACAGCGGCGTTGATCTCCGTTGCTTCGGCATTTGTATGCTTCGCCAATGTATTCACCGCCGTTTGCGTGGCTCAATAATCCATAGCGCATAATTAGGCATTGTGGTACTGATTTATACATATAAGGGAGGTATCGTCGTGACTTACGTTCGACCGGCGGAGAAACCCCGGATATGGCGAACGGCCGACGCTATCCATATCGACCTGCGTGGCCTTGAACCGCCAGAGCCTATGGTCGCGGTCTTACAAGCGATTGATGGCGGTGAGGTCGATACCGCCCTTATCGCCCACCTCGATCGAGAACCGATCTTTCTATATCCAGAGCTCGACGATCGGGGATGGAGTCACGAGCTCATACAATGCTCGGGTGGGAACACGGACTGTGAAGACGGAGTCATGATTCGCATGCTGCGATGGGGTTCATGAGCATCGCGGCGACCTTTCTCGGGGGTGCAAAGAGCCGGCTATTACCGCGATCGATCCCATTTCGGTTCTTCGCGGCTGCCGCCGCCTTTCACGTCTTGATGTGGCTAGGGCTGTTTATCGGTGCGGAAGAGGCGGCAAGCTTCCGCGGCGGTCTCGGTTCTGCGCTCGCCTCGGTGCACCTCTTGACCCTTGGCGTCCTGACCACGACGGCGATTGGCGCGTCGGTCCAGCTCTTGCCCGTTGCAACGCGGCGCACACTCCGCGCCGTCTGGCCGGTCAAATTGATCTTCTGGCTTACAGTGCCGGGCCTGATTGCGCTGGTTGGCGGCATGTATACCGCACAAGCGAACATTCTCATTCCGGCTGCAGTGATGACCGCCGCCGGCTTGCTGCTGTTCTGCGTACTTCTGGCAGACAATCTGCGCCGCGCCAGCAGTCTTCCGGTAGTTGGCGCCTACGGCTGGGCCGCACTAACAGCGCTCGTTCTGGCGATCGCCCTCGGCGTCGCGCTTGCAATCAATGACGAAGCCGGCGTTTTGCCCGATCATGGTGCCGTCGCGCTCGCCCACCTCATCCTTGGCGGGTTCGGGTTTATGGGGCTACTTGTGCTTGGCTTCAGCCACATCTTGATACCGATGTTTGCACTGGCGTCAGCGCCGGCGAAGCGACCGAGCTTCGCCAGTTTCGCCGCCGCCTCCGTGGCGCTTTTTCTCGGTACGCTAGGAGCGCTTGTCGGCAGCCGCAACCTTCTGACCGCCGCCGCGCTCGTGGGCCTCGGCGCTGCCGCGTCGCATCTCTGGCTGATGCATCGCGTACTCAAGACCGGCATGCGCAAACGACTCGGGCTCTCGTTCATCCTCGTGCGCGCGGCCTGGATCATGCTACCGACAACACTCCTCGTCGGTCTTGCTGCGCTCTATGGCTTCGCCGGCAATGGCGGAGCCACTCTATTCGGCTTTCTATTGCTATTCGGCTGGCTCCTTACGTTCCTGATCGCGATCCTTCAGCGCATCATGCCCTTCCTCGCCTCCATGTTCGTAACGCCGCCAGCCAGCGGTGGCACAGCCATCGTTTCCGAGCTTGCCGGTGCTCGATCGCTCAAGCTCCATGCCGCCTGCCATGCCCTCGCGCTCATCGTACTCACGCTTGCAATTCTCCTCGAAGACGCCACGGTCGCGCGCGTAGGCAGCGCCATTGGCTTGATCGGGGCGATCGCCTTCGCCTGGTTCACGGCCGACGTGATTCGGCGAATATTGCCGGCCAAGCAAATCCCCGGCGTCGCCTAGCTAGTCTAGCCGGCTATCGCACGGCCGATATCCTGGCTTCCGCCTGTGACGACCAGTGACGACCAGTGATGGCGATAATCAAAGGCGGGCAAGAAAACTTCGATTTCACAAACATAGACGACGATCTCAGACGAAGGGCTTGTCGAAACACAGCCGTTGCGAAGGACGGAAACCGCTATGATCGAGATAGCCGAGCAAATCGCGGTCTTGCCAGCCGACTTCGGTGCGCACCTTTTCGACGCGCAGCGTGCCCAAGTTTACCAGCAATTGCGACACCAAAGCGCGCCCGACGCCTCTATTCCGGTAATCCGGGTCGACACCGATCGTGTCAATGACCGCCGTGGTTTCGACCTGGCCGAACTCACCGAAATCAACGCGAGCCATGATGAAGCCAACCGCCACGCTGTCCAGCTCGGCAACCAGCGAGACGCGCACGCCCGAGTCGGTCAGCGCTTCGGTTAACTTGCGATGGAAATAAGCGGCCCGGTCGCGGCCGGTAATCCGCCGATCGATCGCCACCAGCGCACGCAGATCACCTTCCTGCAACGAACGCACCGGCATCTTGTCGCGCGCCAGCGGTCCGAAATCCGCGGCAGGCTGACCACTGTAATTGACCTCGGCGGCTTCCCCCACGTGTTGCGGGAGGACAATTCCGGTGCGTCGAGCCATGACCGTCACTCCTTGTCTTGCCGTTACTCGTCCTCGATCGACTCCGCCAGCGGAGTCAGAACAGAACGCTCAAGCATCAAGCGCGGCGCCAGCCCGAAGCCGGAAGCATCGAAGAACCGCAGCAAAGCATGGTTAGTCCAGTCGGCCTGGGATTGCAGCGATTGAACCCCTTTCCGACGCATGGACTCGGTCAGACCACCCATCAATGCACGGCCAACGCCGCGCTCCCGGCTGCTACTCATCACGCCGAGCGCGTCGAGTCTGGCAATGGCTTGCTCCTGGCCAAATTCACCACGTAGGATGCGGGCAAAGGCGAAGCCGACCAGCGCGCCGTTCCGGGCAACGCCAACATGCACAAAATCTTCCGGATTCTTCTCGGCGTGGGCCAGCCGCTTCTCGAAGAAACGGCGGCGAGGTTTGCCCACATAAACCGAATCGATTGCTATTACCTGTTCGAGATCGGCGGGACATAATGGGCGAACATTGTTTTCTATATTCACGGCGGCATTAGTCATGCAAAAGCCTCATACGCTTTCGACGTATTCCTGATAGAACCGGTCTTCGGTTTCGGAATCCATGTTTTCTTCGAGTACGGGCAACAGCGCCATTTCTTCCTTCTGCACGTGCGCGAGCATACGGTCGCTGAATTCCTGGCCGAGGCGCGCGAATTCTTCCCATTCTGCCGGCGCAAACCCCTTGGCCATAGCGATGCGCGCAATTGCGGCGACCCGCACGCCGAGCGGCCGCATGGCCGCATGCTCGCTCGTCAGGTGCGCGCCGATGTCGGCGTCGCCTATGGCTTCCAGATACGGAAAGAGATGGTTCTCCTCGAACGCAAAATGTCGCTCGACCTCCGCTTCCACGCCGGTCGACAGATCCGACAGTAAACGCGCGACATTGCTGTCGGCCTTATCCGGAGCGCCGCGCCGACCGCGCGCCAGCAATTGCTCAAGCCGTTCCATCAGGGCGACAGTCGCGCCATGCTCGTCATGCAGCGTTTGGGTGATCCGGTTGGTGAAGCTCATCACAGGTCCTTGATGGGATGTGGCCAGACTAAAATCGTTGGTGTTAGCCGTGCAACTGCTCGTATTTGACGAGCAGATCTTCCTTGGTTTCTTCCCAGTCCGGATTGAGAACGATGCAATCCGCCGGACAGACCAGCTTGCATTGCGGCTCATCCTCGGCGCCCACGCACTCAGTGCATTTCAGCGGATCGATTATATATATAGGATTGCCGGCGGTGATTGCCTTGTTCGGGCATACCGGCTCGCAGGCATCGCAGGCCGTGCAGGCGTCGGTAATCATCAGTGCCATTGCGTCATCTCCTCACGTCCTCATGCTGCCTTCGGCACTCGGTTGGCCGCAGCAAGCTTTTCAAATCGGAACGCCCCCCATAATGCAGCTCCGATCGCGCCGGCATAGATCGAATCCGGATGGCTACGGACCGCGATCTTCATGTCCTTGATGTGCGAGATATCCTCTTCGAGGGCGGCGACCAGCCCGTTGTCGAGTGCCAATCCCCCGGTCACCATTACAGCG
>JBGQCE010000097.1:0-8882 GCA_041495185.1 Bradyrhizobium sp. | reverse complement strand
CTTGAACCAGCCGCTGCCCCAGACCAGCATCACGACGCAGACGATGATCCATGGCAGCAGCGCGCCCCAAACCTGCGCCTGGCTCAGCGGTGTTTTGTCCATCGGCGTCGCCGGCTTCATCGTCGCAGCCGATTCATCGTTGCCGCGCAGCGCCGGCGACAGCCAGAGCACTTTCGGCTGCCAGACTTTCAGGAACAGGATGAGGCAGCCCATTGAGACCAGCGACGCGCCGATATCGACGATCCAGGGATTGATGTAGTTCGAGATCACGAATTGCGGAATCGCGAACGACACGCCGGTGACAAGAACGGCCGGCCAGACGTCCTTCATGCCTTTCCAGCCGGCGAACGCCCACACCACCCAGAACGGCACGATCAGCGAGAACACCGGCAACTGCCGTCCGACCATCGCGCCCAGGATGTACGGATCGAGACCGGTCACCGAAGCGAGGCCCTGGATCGGCGTACCAAGTGCGCCATAGGCGACGGGCGCGGTATTGGCGATCAGCGACAGACCGGATGCGGCGAGCGGCGAGAAACCGAGGCCGATCAAAACTGCGCCGGTCACGGCGACCGGCGTACCGAAGCCCGATGCTCCCTCGAAAAACGCGCCGAATGAAAATGCAATCAGCAGCAGCTGCAGGCGCCGGTCCTCGGTCACGCCACCGATCGCACGCTGTAACAGCTCGAACCGACCGGTAGCGACCGTGATGCGGTAGAGGAAAATGACGTTCAACACGATCCAGCCGATCGGGAAGAAGCCGGCCACGACGCCGAGCAACGACGCGCGGATCGACATGCCTGCCGGCATGGTGAACACGAAAATCGCAATGATGTTGGCGGCGATCAAGGCGACGATCGCTGCGATATGTGCCTTGACCTTGCCGCTCGCAATCAAAACCAGAAGCGTGACCACCGGAATCGCCGCGGCGATCGTCGAAAGCGTAGCGTTGCCAAATGGATTATAGACTTGATCCCACATTGAGGTTCCTCCCCACGCCATTATGCGGCGCCCCGACCAGCGTGGACGATCAGGGGTACCTGGCGTGATCGCAAGGAGTGCCTTTGCAGCGCGCGAAATTGCCCACGAATTCGGCGATACCTAAATCCGCTCACAACCTCGCGAAGTGTGAAGGCCTCCCGCCCCTCGCCGTTGGAGCCATGCTAGGGTTGACTCGAAGGCTGCGACAAGCCAACGCAGAGTGCGCAAGCTACGACTTTAGTCTAAGCGCTTCCATTTCTCCTGTTTTTTCAATCCTTTGAAGCCACCCGGAGGGCACCGGCGATGCCGGAGCTGTCGGCCTCTGCCGGGGTCGCGGCATGGCAGCCGGCAAGCGCTTCGCCGTTCACCTCTATCCGGACGTCGCCTGATCGCATGCGGGTAAAATTACGCCAGCATCCCGATCATGGCGCGCGCCGTGCGCAAGAGCCGTTCATCGCGCCCCGGCGCGCCCACGAGTTGAACGCCGATCGGGAGTCCTTCAGCGTTTTCAAGCAGCGGCAAATTGAGCGCCGGGAACCCGATCAACGTCCACAGCGTGCAGAACAGCGGATCGCCGGTGGCGCCAATCCCTTGCGGAGCGACGCCACGCGCCGGCAACGTGATGATGGCATCGGCAAACTGCTCGAAAATTCCCGTCATTCCTTCGGCGTAATGCCGCGCATCGCGCACGGCCGCCAAATATTCGCTGGCCGTGACCTTGCGGCCTTCGGCGATGAGGTCGCGAAATTGCGAGCTGACCTCGCCGCCTTGGTCGACCAAGGCGCCAAGATTGTAGGCCATTTCGGCGGCCATGATGGCGCGCTGCGCTGGCCAGGCGGAGCGGAAATCGTCCGGAAGGTCGACTTCGCGCGCGTTCAGTTCCCTGGCAAGATCTTCAAGCGCGTTGCGCGCGTCGGCATCGGCCTTGTCCCACATCGGCGTGCGCACCAACGCAAAACTTGGCGGCAGCGGCGGCGGCTCAGCCGCGCTGGCGCGAAAGGCCGGGGCGGCATAGGGCCGCGTGTCGGGATCGGCGGGGTCCTGGCCGACGAGGCAATCAAGGATCAGCGCAAGATCCTCGATCGAGCGCGCGAATGCGCCGACATGGTCGAGCGTACGCGAAAGCGTCAACGCGCCCGCGCGCGAAATCAGGCCATGGCTGGGTTTGACGCCGAACACGCCGCAAAACGCGGCCGGACGGATCATCGAGCCGTTGGTCTGCGATCCGATCGCCAGCGGCACCATGCCGGCAGCCACCGCCGCGGCCGAGCCCGAGGACGAGCCGCCCGGTGTGCGCGTCACGTCGCGTGGATTTCGCGTCTTGCCCGGATGGAAATAGGCGAACTCGGTTGTCACCGTCTTGCCGATGATCACCGCGCCCGCCTCGCGCAGCCTGGCGACCGCGGCGGCATCCGCTTCCGGCCGGCGGCCGGCGAGAACCGGCGAACCGCACTCGGTCGGAAAGTCGGCCGTATCAAAGATATCCTTGATTCCGACCGGGATGCCGTGCAGCGGGCCGATGCGCCCGCCATTGGCCTTGTGCCGGTCGAGCGCGCGCGCCTGCGCCAGCGCGTGTTCGGGATCGAGATGGGCGAAGGCCTGAACGTCGCTTTCGACCGCTTCGATCCGGTCGAGGCAAGCGGCGGTATAATCCTCGGCCGACATCACCCCGCGCGCGATGTCGGCGGCGGCTTGCGTCGCCGTCAGCGCGGTCATGTTGGAAGCAGGCATTCTCGCCTCAGCCGCCGTAGAGATAGTTCGGCAGCCACAGCGTCATGCCCGGCCAGAGATACATGATGACCATGCAGACGATCACGATGATCATGTATGGCATCATGCCGGCGAAGATCTGGTTGAGCGTGACATGCTTCGGTGCGACGCCCTTGAGGTAGAACGCCGACATCGCCACCGGCGGCGACAGGAATGCCGCCTGAAGGTTTACGAACACCAGCGTCCCCCACAGGATCGGGTCGATGTTGAAGTGCTTGAGCATCGGCAGGAAGATCGGCACGAAGATGATGATGATCTCGGTCCATTCCAGCGGCCAGCCGAGCACGAAGATGATCGCCTGCGAGAGGAGCATGAACGAGATCGGCGACATATTGAGCTGGAGCACCCACCCCTCGAGCAGCGCCTGTCCGCCGAGAATAGCGAAAACTCCGGAGAACAATGCCGAGCCGACGAACAGCCAGCACACCATGGCCGTGGTCTTGGCGGTCAGGAACACCGCCTGCTTGGTGCGATCCCAGTCCAGCGTCCGCGCCTGCACCGCCAGCAGAAAGGCGCCGAACGCGCCAACGGCGGCGGACTCAGTCGCGGTGCAGATACCAAACAGGATAACGGCAAGCACGACGATGGTGAGAATGCCCAGCGGCATCGTCGACGAACTTACGAGTTTTACAATCGAGAGCCGCTCGGCGTTAAACCTCCAATAGTAGCGGACCTGCATCAACGCGAGGAAGGCGGTGATACCCCAGAACCAGAGATAGAATTGGAGTCCTGGCCCCAGTTCGGCGGGCGTGGCCTCTGACTTACTCAGCTCTGGCGTGCCCAGTTGCTGCACGCCGGTTACCGCGAGTTCGACGGCAGCTTGCTGGTGAATAACGACATACCACCAGACGGTTGCCATCGAGCCGGCGACGATCACAAACGGCACCAGCGCGTAACCCAGACTTGAGAGCAGCATCCAATAGCTGACCCGACGACCGTCCGCGTCGATTTGTCTGGCCTTCGACGGCGAGAGCAGCCCCTTGATCAGCGAGATCAGGATCGTTTGCGAACGATAGGCGTCCTCGAACTTCGCCAGCCAGGCCGGCACCGGAACCTTCGTTTGCTCTTCCGGCAATCGCGGCGCGATCTTCGGATTAATCAACGCCCAGCCGATGATATAGACGAGGTACAGGAACGACAGGAAGAAGCCGGGGAACATCGCGGCGGCGTAAAGTTTCACGATCGATTGCCCGGCGACCGCGGCATAGACGATGATCATGACCGACGGCGGAATCAGAATGCCGAGCGTGCCGCCCGCCGTGATGACGCCCGAGGCGAGCTTCACGTCGTATCCCGCCTTGAGCATGGGATTAAACGCGATGACGCCCATCAGCACCACCACCGCCCCCACCAGGCCCGAGGCGATGCCCCAGAACGTGCACACGATCAGCGTTGCGACGGCGAGCGAGGCCGGCACTTTCCGGAACGCGAGCTGGATCGAGTAGAACATCTTGTCGACCAGCGCGCCGCGCTCCATCACGTATCCCATTAAGACGAATAACGGGATCGAGATCAGCACGTCGTTGGTCATCGCGCCGTAGGTGCGCTCGACCATCAAATCGAACACGCGGTTGTCGGCCCAGGACGCCCCTGGAACGTAGAACGCGATGAACCCGAAAAACATCCCGAGGCCCATCAGTGTAAAGGCGGTCGGGAAGCCCATCATGATCACAATCACGATGAGCGTGAGCATCAAGAGCCCAAGTGCCGGATCGCTCATGTGTTCATGTCCCCGCCCATGCCGCGCTGGCGCGCGATCTCGTCGATCCGCTGGGCGCCCTCGATCGCGATCTTGCGCGATTCGTCATCGACATATTCGCTGTGCGCGAGTTGCTGCTCGATGACGTCGATCTCGGCGACGTCGTGCAGGCGGCTCGGCCATTCGCCGGTCCGGAGGCAGACGACGCAACGCACGATCTCGGCGACGCCTTGCAGCATGATCAGCGCTCCGGCGAGCGGGATCATCGACTTGAAGTGGTAGATTGGCGGGCCATCCGCCGTGACATTCGAATGCTCCCCGATCCGCCACGAGTCGGCGGCGTATTCGGAGCCCGCGTAGATCAGTGCGGCGATGCCGGGTAGAAAAAACACCACATACAGCACGATATCGAGCGAGGCCTGCAGCCGCGGCTGCATCGAGCTGTAAAGGAAGTCGCCGCGGACATGGGCGTTCTGCGCCAGCGTGTAGGCGCCGCACAGCATAAACGTGGTTCCGTACAGCATGTTATCAAGATCGAAGATCCACGCCGTCGGCATGTTCATGATGTAGCGCTTGAACACTTCGACGCAGACGACGGTCATCAGCAAAATGATCAGCCAGGCCGCGGCCTTGCCGCACCACGTGCTGATTTCGTCAATGATAAGCAGAAATTTTTGGACCGTCATTGGTCGCCGCCGATTAATCCGAGGAAAGAATGAAATGACAAAGCACCATCCGGTCGTCGTCCCGAATGGTGCCTTGCCGGTTCAATGTGCCGTCAGGTCTTCTTCGCGGTCCCTTTTGGCCCGAAGTAGTAATCGAACGCCATCTTGCGGCTAACGACGGTGTCCTGTTCCCATTGCGTCGCCCGCGAGGCAAACGCGATCTGCGATTCGACGATCTCCTTGAACAGCGGATTTATCGCCGAGTATTTCTTCACGATGTCATCGAAGATCTTGAGCTGAGCTTGGAGGATGGAATCCGGCGTTTTGTAGAACTTCACCTTGTCCTTGGTCTGCAGCTCAATGTAATCCTTCGAGTAGCGATCGATCGCCTTCCATTGCATCTCTTGCGAAGCGGCGCTGACCGAATTCGCAATGATCGCCTTCATCTTGTCGGGCAGCGCGTCGTACTTCGCCTTGTTGAAGGTGATTTCGAGCTGCTCGGCGTTCTGGTGGTAGCTCTGCAGCATGCAGACCTTGGAGACGTCGGCAAAGCCAAGCAGGCGGTCCGACGAGGCATTGTTGAACTCGGCCGCGTCGAGCAGGCCGCGGTCCATCGCCGACACGATTTCGCCGCCGGGCAGCGCGTTCACCGCGGCGCCCATGGCGGTGAACATGTCGATGGAGATGCCGACGGTGCGGTATTTGACGCCCTTGAAGTCGTCAACGCTGGTGACCGGTTTCTTGAACCACCCGAGCGGCTGCGTCGCCATGGGTCCATACGGGAACGAAACGACGTTCAGGCCGAGCGATCCATACAGTTTGGCGAGAAGCTCCTTGCCGCCGCCCCACCTGTGCCAGGAGAGCAGCATGTTGGCGTCCATGGCGAAGCCCGGACCCGAGCCCCACAGCGCCAGCGCGTTCTGCTTGCCGTAGTGGTAGACCAGCACGCCATGGCCGCCGTCGAGCGTGCCTTTCGACACGGCATCGATCAGCCCGAACGCGGGCACCACGGCGCCGGCGGGAAGCACGTCGATCTTGAGGTCGCCGCCGGTCATGTCGTTGACCGTCTTGGCGTAGTCGAGTGCGTATTCGTGGAAGATGTCCTTCGACGGCCACGTGCTCTGGAAGCGCATCGAAATCGGGCCCTGCGCCTTGACGACGCTCGGTGCAACCACCGCTGCTACTCCGGCGACAGCAGCACCGCCGAGAAACTTGCGCCGAGTCGCCGTTGAAGATTGCTTATCCTTGGTCATTTAGCCCTCCCCTGGGATTGTCATCCCGTAAACAATTTTTGTCGGGTCTTATTCCAAGACCCGACTTTTAACCCGGATCCACCAACCCTTAGGACATGATCGTACGGGGTGCGGCCACCGCACGCAACATTGAGCAGCCGTTGGGATGCCCTTGAGATGTCTTTTTATAAGCGAATCCGTGCAGAATAGAACGGAATCGGGGCGCCATTAGCCATTAGTAGATAGCGGCACCAGTCCGATCGTTTTCCCGTTCCGACAGGAGACCACCCGTGAGAGGCATCCGTTCGACGCTCGCCACCGTATGGCGGATCGCTGCTCCCTATTTCCGTTCCGAGGACAAATTGGCCGGCCGCCTGCTGCTCGCGGCGGTGATCTCGATCGAACTTTCGCTGGTTCTGATCAACGTGCTGCTGAACCAGTGGAACAACCGCTTTTACAATGCGCTTCAGGAGAAAAACTGGGACGGTTTCGTCAGGGAAATCGGCGTCTTTTCCCTTCTGGCGACGTTCTATGTCGCGCTGGCCGTCTACCAGCTTTATCTCAATCAATGGCTCCAGATCCGCTGGCGGCGCTGGATGACCAGCCACTATCTCGGCGAGTGGCTTCAAGGGCCCAACCACTACCGGATGCAGCTGCAGGGCGACGCCGCCGACAATCCGGACCAGCGCATCACCGACGACGTCAAACTGTTCGTCGATCAGACCTTGAATATCACCGTCGGCCTTTTGAGTTCGCTGGTCTCGCTGGCGTCTTTTGTCGTCATCCTGTGGGGTCTCTCCGCGGCCGCACCGCTGCACATTTTCGGCCACGCGTTCGCGATTCCCGGCTATCTGGTGTGGGGTGCGCTGATCTATGCGATCTTCGGAACGGCGCTGACGCAGTGGATCGGCTCGCCGCTGGTCCGGCTCGATTTTCAACAGCAGCGCCTCGAGGCCGATTTTCGCTTCAACCTGGTCCGGGTGCGCGAAAACTCCGAACAGATCGCGCTGTTGCAGGGCGAGGGCGCCGAACGGCAGCGGCTTTCGGAGCGTTTCGGCCGTGTCGTCGAAAACTGGTACGCCATCATGAGGCGGACCAAGCGGCTGACGTCGTTCACCGCAAGCTACGCGCAGGCCGCGGTGATTTTCCCGTTCATCCTGGTGGCGCCGGCTTATTTCGCCGACAAAATCCAGCTCGGCGGCATGATGCAGACCGCATCGGCGTTCGACAGCGTACAAAAGGCGCTGTCGTTTTTCATTTCGACGTATCGGACGCTGGCGGAATGGCGCGCCGTCGTCACGCGCCTCGACGGGTTTGAGACTGCGATCAAGAGCGCCGCGTCGCTGGCGGCGAATGCCGGTTCGATCAATGTCATGACGTCGACCGCCGGTGGCAACATCGATCTGGAGCAGCTTCTGGTCAGGTTGCCCAACGGAGCGCCGCTGGTCTCGGCCGACAGCTTCAGCATCAGCGGCAATGAGCGCACGCTCGTCACCGGTCCGTCCGGCGCCGGCAAGTCGACCCTGTTCCGTGCCATCGCCGGCGTCTGGCCGTTCGGCAGCGGCTCGATTGCTATCCCTGCAAAGGCAACCCTGATGATGCTGCCGCAGCGGCCGTATTTTCCGATCGGTTCGCTGATGGCTGCGATCGTCTATCCGGCGGAAGCAAGCGCGTTCAGTCCGGATCGGGTCAGGGATACACTGATCGCGGTTGGCCTGCCTCAGCTGGCGTCGCGACTGGAGGAGGAAGCGCACTGGAATCGAATGCTTTCGCTGGGCGAGCAGCAGCGCCTCGGGCTCGCACGCGCACTGCTGCACGCGCCGCAATATCTGTTCCTCGATGAAGCGACCGCCTCGCTCGATGAAGCCTCGGAGGCCGGGCTTTACCGTCTGCTCGAGGAAAAATTGCCGGCAACCACCATCGTCTCGATCGGCCATCGCTCCACGCTTGAAGCGTTCCATCAGCGCAACGCCGTGCTGGTCCGCGACGGCGATCGGTTTGCGCTGCAGAAACGGAGCGAGGACGCCAGGCCGTCATGACGACGCCGGGCCCGACGCGACGCGTGCGCTACAAACGGCGCGGCGGCCACGGCCGGCGACCGGTCCATCGGTGCCAGACATAGGCAAACGCGGTCAGCAGCACCGCGCCTGCCAGCACCGGCACGAACAAAAACGACCAGGGAAGGCTATTTGAGACCACCAGCAGGGGATTGATCCCCGCGGGCGGATGAAACGTTCCGGTGACATGCATTGCCAGGACGGCGAGCCCCACCGCGGCCGCTGCCGCCCAGGCCTGCGGCCCGGTCAGCTCCAGCACCGCAAGCCCAACCACGGTCGCCACGACATGCCCGCCGATCAGTGCGCGCGGTTGCGCCGGCTCCGCTTCCGGCGATCCGATCACGAGCACGATCGAGGTCGCAAACGGGATGATGAAGAGCGGAAAATGGGACGCGAGCGAGAACCACTCCATGACGCCGATGGCGATGGCCGCCCCTGGCCCCGCAACGGCTCCCGCCAAGGCATTGCGGTAATCGTT
>JBGQCE010000096.1:0-8891 GCA_041495185.1 Bradyrhizobium sp. | reverse complement strand
TTTCCGGTTACCGACTGGGCGACTTACGCGCTGGCGATGGCGACGCTCGGCTGTGGCCTCGTGATCTGCTGGCTGATCGGCTTGCGCGTGGTCGATCGCCGCCGCGCGTTCTTCGCCGTGGTGATGCTCGCGCTCTATCCGATCTTCAATTTCAAGGGGTTCAAATACAATCCGGATCTGCTGCAGCTCGTCACCCTGCCGCTGGTGGTGCTGGCCTATCTGGATGCCTTCGAAAAGCGCACGGTGCGGTCAGGCCTGTGGCTCGGCCTCGCCGGGGCGCTGGCGTTGATGACCAAATACTGGGTGCTGACCATGATCGGCGCCATCGGGCTCGCAGCCCTGATTCATCCCGAGCGGCTAAAATTCCTGCGCTCGCCGGCGCCGTGGGTCGCCATTGTCACCCTCGCCGTTGCCATGATTCCGCATCTGGTCTGGCTGAAAGAAGTCGACTTCGTGCCGCTGACCTATGCCGGCGACGTCTACGGCCTGTCGAGCCGCGCGCAGAGCGTTCAACTCGTGCTCGGCTATATCGGCCACAATCTGGCGCTGCTCGCGCTGCCGATGGCGCTGGCGGCGCTGGCGCTGGCATGGGCCGCACTGTCGTGGGCGACGTTGATGCGGCAGCCGCTGGCGCTGTTCACGCGCACATGGTCACGCGGCGCCAACCGCACCGTGAACGTGTCGCAGGCGCTCAATATCTGGATCATCCAGTCCGTGGTCGCGATCGGGCCGCCGCTCGGCGGCTTGATTTTCACGGTCTACATGAAGACTGATTGGGGAATTTCGCTGTTCTTCCTGACGCCGCTGGCGCTATCAGCGATTCCGTCGCTGCGGATTCACAAGATGGCGCTGTTTCATATCACCGCGATCTGGCTCGCCATCACCCTCGCGACGCTCGTCGCATCGCCCTTTATCGCTGCCGAAGAGATGGCGGTTAATCCGAACGGGGCCGCCACCTACGTCGCGCGCTCCGAACTTGCCCGTGAGCTGACGCAGGCCTGGCATACGCGTTTCAACTCACGATGGGCTGTCGTCGCCGGCACCACGGAAATGGGCGAGCCGATGACATTCTATAGTCCGGATCATCCGGCGCCGTTCACGCCGGGCGAAATCTGGTCGTCGGGGCTGACCTCGCTCGAGGAAGCCAGGCGGCTGGGCTTCATCGGCATTTGCGATACCACGGACGGCCGGCTGCCGGTCTGCGACGCGTGGATGGCGGCGAATGCCGTCAATGCCGAGCATCTTACCATCATGACCCAGCGCTTCTTCCACGGGCGTCCCGGTCCTGCGATCAGCTGGAAGGTCTATATCGCGCCGCCGGCGAAATAGGCTTCTCAACCGCACCGGCGAACGGAAATTTCAAGGAATCAACGTATGAATCTCGATCTGACTGGAAAGATTGCGCTTGTTACCGGCTCGACCCGAGGCATTGGATTAGCCTCTGCCACAGGCCTCGCGCAAATGGGCGCTGAAGTCATCGTCAACGGGCGGGAAGCGACGGCAGTTGCCGGCGCGATCGCGAAGATCAAGCAGGCGGCGCCGGCCGCCAATGCGCATGCGGCCGTGTTCGATCTTGGTGGCGCCAAGGGCTGTGCCGGGCTCGTGGCGCAATTTCCTGAAGTCGATATTCTCGTCAACAATCTTGGAATCTACGAGCCCAAGGCCTTTTTCGATATCGAGGATGATGACTGGACCAAGATGTTCGAGGTCAACGTCATGAGCGGTGTGCGCCTTACCCGGCATTATCTGAAGCGAATGCTGGATCATAAAGAGTGGGGCCGCGTCGTGTTCGTCTCCAGCGAATCCGCGATCTTTGTACCGAAAGAGATGGTGCATTACGGCTTCTCGAAAGCCGCGCAGCTTTATATTGCGCGCGGTGCAGCCGAACAAACCAAGGCAACCAACATCACGGTGAATTCGGTATTGCCGGGCCCGACCTGGGTCGAAATGGCGCCGGTCCGTCTTGCAGCGCGCGCCAAGGGGCTGGGAACGACGGCTGAAGACCTTGCTTCGCGAATGTTCATCGAACGCCGGCCGGCGTCGCTGCTGCAGCGCTTCGCGACACCGGAAGAAGTGGCAAATCTCATCTGCTACGTCTGCTCGAAGGCTGCGAGCGCGACGAACGGCGCGGCCTTGCGCGCCGATGGCGGCATCGTCACCAATCCGTTCTGAGAGCGTGCGTCAGACCGCCACGATGAGAGCGCCGGTTGCGCTTGCGAACAGCGCCGGCCTTAAGCCGATCACGTGCCTTCTTCGTTGAACTTGCCGGCGACCAGTTCGGTGATCGCATCGAGCGCGGCTTGCGCCTCTGGTCCGACAACGGAGACGACGATCGATGTCCCCGGTCCTGCCGACAGCATCATCAGCCCCATGATCGAGGTACCGCCGACCGTCTCGCTGCCGCGCGTCACCCAGACTTCGGCATTGAAGCGCTCGACCATCTGAACGAATTTTGCCGATGCGCGCGCGTGCAGGCCGCGCTTGTTGATGATGGGAAGTTCGCGGGAGATTGCACCCGGCGGGATACTTGGCCCGCCACTGTTTTCAGGCGACGGAACGTCGTCGCTCATTTGCCGGCGAGAACCCGGCTGGCGATAGTGACATATTTGCGGCCGGCTTCCTGGGCCATGGCGATAGCGTCGGGAAGCGAGCGCTCCTCGCGAACCTTGGCAAGCTTGACCAGCATGGGAAGATTGATCCCCGCGAGCACTTCCACCTTCGGGCGGCTCATGCAGGAGATCGCGAGATTGGAAGGCGTGCCGCCGAACATGTCGGTGAGGATCGCAACGCCATCGCCGCTGTCGACGCGATTGACCGCTTCAATGATGTCGCTTCGACACAAATCGGAGTCGTCCTCGGCTCCGATCGTGACGGCTTCGATTTGCTTTTGTGGACCCATGACATGTTCGAGCGCCGCCTTGAATTCGTCGGCAAGGCGCCCATGCGTCACAAGTACTAGACCAATCATCGGAAACTCCTCGCGGGTGCTTTTTGGTGCACCGCACGAACGCGCCACTTTGACCATCCAGAGCCCCCGCGCAAGAGGGGATCTTCGCGATTCTCCCGGAAATTAGAGGTAGAGGGGGGAGCGTGCGCCGGTCTATTCGGTCGCGATAGTGGGGCTTATATGGTTACCAATTCCCTTCAGGCAATCGGCCGAAGCTTGGGGTGAATCTGAACTCCCGGTCGTCGTCAAAGCGGCGACAACCAAGGGGAGCGCCGCATCGTTCGCTCCAACGGGAATTCGCGGTATCAAAATACCGGAGATGCGTGCCTGGAGCGCTTCGGGCGGCGGCAGGCGCGCTGCATCCGGAGCCCTGAGATCGACGACCAGGCCCACGATGGCTTCCTCAGCGAAGTCGCAGCGGCGAATACCAAGCCCGCGAATTTCGATCAGGCCGGCCAGTTCGCGCGCCGGCCGCACCACAAGCTGCCCCCCGCTTACGTCAAGGTGAACGCGGTCATCGCCGATCAGTACCGAATGAGGGATTTGCCTGGATCGTCCGGCAAGGATGAGATCGAACGCGAGATGCGATTTGCCGGCGCCTGACGGCCCGCGGATCAGCACGGCGCGATTTCCCACCAGCACCGCGGAGGCGTGGACGCTGGCGGTCTCCGCATTCGTCATGGCGCGGGCAGCCTGACCACAAAGCGGGCGCCGGCAATCGTCGCTTCGCCGTCGGCATTGAGCGGACCCGGGCGATTCTCCGCCCAGATGCGCCCGCCATGCGCTTCGATGATCTGTTTCGAGATCGATAGCCCCAGTCCGGAATTCTGGCCAAAGCCCTGATGTGGCCGGTCGGTGTAGAAGCGCTCGAAGATTCGCTCCAGCGCATCCTCGCGAATCCCCGGCCCATCGTCATCGACCACGATTTCAATTTCCGATCTCACGCGGCGGCAGATAATCCGCACCTTGCCGCCGGGGTTGGAGAACGACTGGGCGTTGACCAGCAGGTTGGAGATCACCTGTCCCAGCCGTGAATCATGGCCCGGCACCGAGAAGGTGTCGGTGGGGCTACGACCTTCGAAGCGGACTTCGACGGTGACGTCGTGGCCGATCCGGGTTTCGTTGGCGACTGACGTCAGCGTCGCGAGCAGGCGGCGGAGGTCGACGGGCGTCATATCCTGCCGCTGTAGTTCGGCATCGAGCCGGCTTGCATCTGATATGTCTGATATCAGCCGGTCGAGCCGTTTGACGTCGTGCTCGATCACCGCGAGCAGCCGCGCGCGACTGTTCTCGTTCCGCGCCAGCGGCATCGTTTCGACCGCTGAACGCAGCGACGTCAACGGGTTCTTCAATTCATGGGCGACGTCGGCGGCGAACATCTCGATCGCCTCGATGCGGTTATAGAGCGCATCCGTCATGTCGCGCAGCGCGCCGGAGAGATGCCCGATCTCGTCGCGGCGGCGGGTAAAGTCGGGAATTTCGACGCGGGTCTTGATACGGCGGCGGACGCGCTCGGCGCTGTCGGCAAGCCGGCGCACCGGGCCTGCGATGGTGCTCGCCAGCAGCAGCGACAGCAAGATCATCACGGCGGATGCGACGCCGCCGACTTTCAGGATCGCCAGCCGCTCGGCGGTCACCATCTGGTCGATGTCGTCGCCCTGGGTCGAGAGCATCAAGGCGCCATGGATCGCACGGAATCGCTGCACCGGCACGGCAACCGAGACGATCACCTCGCCTCGATCATTGACGCGCACCATGCTGCTCTTCTGGCCGTTCAGCGATTGCGCGACCTCCTGATAGCCGTTGCCGTTCTCAGGTCCCAGTTCGCGATAGAGTGGAAGGTCGCCGCGATTGAGCCAGGTGCGGATCGCGATCATTGTTCGCTCGGCGATGCCCGGCTTCTCGATCGACGGCGGCGGCAGTTCGAAACGCAGCACGTCGCCGCGGCCGTAGAGACTGCGGCTGTCGAGGATAAGTCCGCCGTCGCGGTCGTAAATGCGCGCGCGGGTCTTGGTCGGCGAAATCAGCCGCCGCAGCACCGGTGCGACGCGTTCCGGATTGATCGGAAAATCCAGCCCGGAATATTCGTCTGGCGCACCGTAGGTTTCGCCGGGCTTCAGATCCTGCAGCCGGTCAGGATCGATGGTGATGGTGTTGGTCTCGACGGTAGCGGACGCCGCGATCGCACCGGCGATGATCTCGGCCTGCACCAGCAGGCTTTGCGCCCGCGCGTCGATCAGCCCGGCGCGGAATTGCGAGAGGTAAAGGATGCTCGCCACCAGCGCGACGAGGCCCGCGAGATTCAGCGAAACGATGCGGCGGGTGAGGCTGGAGAAGCTGAGCGCGAAGAAGAACTGCCCGGCACGGCGCAGCCAGCCGAGCGGCCGCTGCTGCCAGCCCTGCTCGGGCCGGCTTTCGACGGCAACATCGTCGAGAGCGAGGGACGGTGAGGCACCCTCGGCATTCAGGCTTGCATCAGGCTGCGTTCGATCAAGCAATGGCCAAAACTGCCGGTTGTTTCGATAGCGTCTTCAGGAGGCGCGTTGCCCTTGCATCCTACCCCAGACGGACGGCGGCGTCAGTTAACAAACCGCCCGTCAAATGCCCAACAAATCAGGTTTCCTTGAAGCGGTAGCCCACGCCGTACAGGGTTTCGATCATCTCGAAGTCGTCGTCCACGACCTTGAACTTCTTGCGCAGCCGCTTGATGTGGCTGTCGATGGTGCGATCGTCGACATAGACCTGATCGTCATAGGCCGCGTCCATCAGGGCGTTGCGGCTCTTCACCACGCCGGGGCGCGTGGCCAGCGCCTGCAGGATCAGAAATTCGGTCACCGTCAACGTCACCGGCTCGTTCTTCCAGGTGCAGGTGTGACGCTCCGGATCCATCCGCAGCAGTCCGCGGTCCAGCGCCTTGGCGTCGGTTTCCTTCGGCGCGGCGGTCGGATCCTTCGGCGCCGCGCGGCGCAGCACGGCTTTGACGCGCTCGACCAGGAGGCGCTGTGAGAACGGCTTGCGGATGAAATCGTCGGCACCCATTTTGAGGCCGAACAATTCGTCGATCTCCTCGTCCTTGGAGGTGAGAAAGATCACCGGCAGATCGGACTTCTGCCGCAGCCGCCGCAATGTCTCCATGCCGTCCATGCGCGGCATCTTGATGTCGAGGATCGCAAGGTCCGGCGGACTGGTGCGAAAGCCGTCGAGCGCGGAAGCACCATCCGTATAGGTCATGATGCGATAGCCTTCGGCTTCGAGCGCAATCGAGACGGATGTGAGAATGTTACGGTCGTCATCGACCAGGGCGATTGTGGGCATGAGCCTGCTTTCAGAATACATTGGTGGCTGAAACGGCGAGCAATCCAGCGATGCGCCGCATAAATGGGCTTCGACAGGGGTCAACGAGCAATGCAAGCTGGGCTGAAGTGTGACCGAGGCCTGCAGAACACCGGAGCAGCCTGAAGGTTCCATCTTATATAGGTAGCGGTTTAGCCCGGAAAAGGTCCTTATTGCAATGAGATGTACGGATATCACCGATGCAGCCCACCGCTGATTTCGACGCCGCCCGGCTAGCCCGGTCGCTACTGCGCCGCAGCCGGCAGGGGGCTTTGGCGACCCTGATGGCCGGCAGCGGCGATCCCTATTGCTCGCTGGTCAATGTCGCAAGCCACCCCGACGGCTCCCCGATCCTGCTGATATCGCGTCTGGCGCTGCACACCAGGAACATCCTCGGCGATGCCAGGGTCTCGCTGATGCTGGATGAGCGGGCCGAGGGCGACCCGCTGGAGGGATCGCGGATCATGCTGGCGGGCCGGGCCGAGGAGGCCGCGGCCTCCGATCTGGAAATCCTGCGGCGGCGCTACCTCAATGCCCATCCATCCGCTGAAGCCTTTGTAGATTTTGAGGATTTTTCCTTCTTCCGGGTCCGCCCCGCGGGCGCCCATCTGGTGGCCGGTTTCGGGCGGATCGTGGACCTCAAACCCCCGCAGTTTCTGACCGATATTTCCAATGCGAGAGCATTGCTGGAGGCCGAGCAGGACGCCATCGATCATATGAACGCCGATCATCGTGACGCGACAAACCTCTATGCGATCAGGCTGCTCGGCGCAGAGGCCGCAGACTGGCGCTGCACCGGCTGTGACCCTGACGGGGTCGACCTGCAGGCCGGCGGCAAAACCTTGCGGCTGGATTTTCCGGAGCGGGTGACCGGGCCGGGAGAGTTGCGCAAGATGCTGGTCAAGCTGGCGGATGAGGCACGCGCGAAGCGATAGCGGATAGTCGCTGCCGATTTTGAACGGGTACGGGGGTTTCCGCGACCCATGCACGCCCTCGCGCAAGCGGCGGTCAATGCAAACGCAAGTCCGCATCATGAAATCCGGCATCGATCGATACCGACAATATGGCTGGCGCCGATCGCGAGCGTTTGCATCACCGCGCCATCGTCAGCGCAAGAGGGTGACGTGACGGCGCGCAGTGTGCAGATTGCAGAACTCAGCCGGGCCGGAAAATATTCCGAAGCGATCCCGCTGGCGCAGCGCCTGCTGGCGGACGTGGAGAAGGCCTACGGTCCTGACCACCGCGACGTCGCGGCATCGCTGAACAATCTCGCGCTGCTCTATGGAAATCAGGGGCAGGACGGCGATGCCGAACCTCTGTACAAGCGCGCGCTAACCGCGACCTAGAATCGGCTGGACCCTGATTGTGCGTCGCAACAAGAGAACTTCCGGCGCCCGCTCGAGCCCTGCGGCCGATGGTAGCGTTGTCATAGCCATGAATGGTCGCAATTGCGCACCGATCAAGCCTGCGCTGCGGCAAGCATTTGCGCCGCATCAAGGACCCGCCTTGGAATAAACCAAATATCGCGAGGTCGGCTTGGCAAGCCCGGCGTTCGTCGGTATTAGGTCGCCGGACCGGGGCCGGAAGGCTATATTGACGGTCGCCGCGACAGAGGCGCGTCCGGCGGCGTTCGCGCTGTAGATACGCGGGTTCCAGGAGGATTCTTCGTGCAAGAGACGGGTATACGCAACGGTGCCTTTGGCGCCGACAAATTCGGCTTAAAAAATCTCAAGAGGGTTCACTGGAATCTCGGAGCGCCGCAGCTCTACCAATATTCGCTGGCAGCGGGCGAGGCGGTGCTGTCCGCCGACGGCGCCTTGTGCGCGGATACCGGCGATTTCACCGGTCGCAGCCCGAAGGACAAGTTTACGGTTCGCGACGCCACCACCGACAAGAACATGTGGTGGGCCGGCAACCAGTCGATCACCTCGGAGCAGTTCGAAGCGCTCTACGCCGACTTCCTCAAACATGCCGAAGGCATGACGCTGTTCGCGCAGGACCTTTATGGCGGCGCCGATCCAAGCTTCCAGATCAAGACCCGGGTCTACACCGAACTCGCATGGCACTCGCTGTTTATCCGAACGCTGCTGATCCGGCCCGAGGCCTCGGTGCTCAGGGATTTCGTGCCCGAACTGACCATCATCGACATGCCGAGCTTCCGGGCCGATCCCAAACGCCACGGCGTGCGCTCCGAGAATGTCGTCGCCATCGATTTCGCCCGCAAGATCGTCCTGATCGGCGGGTCTTATTATGCCGGCGAGATGAAGAAATCGGTGTTCACCACGCTGAACTATTATCTGCCGGCAAAGGGCGTGATGCCGATGCACTGCTCGGCCAATGTCGGTCCCAACGGCGACAGCGCAATCTTTTTCGGCCTGTCCGGCACCGGCAAGACGACGCTGTCGGCCGATCATTCGCGCACCCTGATTGGCGACGACGAGCATGGCTGGAGCCCCCGCGGCATCTTCAATTTCGAGGGTGGCTGCTACGCCAAATGCATCAAGCTCTCGCAGGAAGCCGAGCCGATGATCTGGGGCGCCACCAACCGCTTCGGCGCGGTGCTGGAGAACGTGGTGTTCGATTCGGTCACGCGCGCGCCGGACTACAATGA
>JBGQCE010000095.1:0-8938 GCA_041495185.1 Bradyrhizobium sp. | reverse complement strand
CGTCGAGCCCGTTCAGGATCCGAAAGCGCTCCGCCGGGCGGTCGACGCCGGCCATGCGGTGCGACAGCGATTCCACGGTATCGCCGGGTTGCGCGGTAATGACCTTGATCCGCAGCGGCCGGGCGGCCTGAATCTCCTCCAGCGTCAGGCGGCGGAAGGAATTCACGGTTTCGCGCGCGTTACGCTCGCTCTCGGTGGACTTCTGCCTGGTGGCGAAAATGAAGCGGTAGACGTCGCTGCCGAAACGCAGCGCATAGACCCTGAATTGCCATTGATCGCCGTGCGCGGTGGCGGACGCCGCCGGGAAGCCGTTGATGGTGATATCCTCGGTCGAGGCCTTGTCGACATTCTCCATCCAGCCGGAATTGAGATAGTCGCCGAGCGACTGTTCCGCCGGCACCCGCACGACATCGAAGCGCATCGCCTGCGTGCCGCCTTCGCGCACGCCGATCACGGCCTGCGCGGTATTGTCCAGCGTGAAGGTGTCGGGTGCGGCAAAGGAGAAGCCGAGCTTGGGATGCAGGAAGCGCCGGCCGCGGACGAATCCCTCGCTCGGATCCTCGCCAAAGACGATGTTGTCGATCGCGGCGAGATAGGTTTCGCGATCGCGATCGCCGCCCTGCGGCGAGGTGTATTGCCGCGCATTGGCTTGCGCGTTCTGCACGCGCTCGGGCGTTGCCGGGTGCGACGACAGAAAGTCCTGCGCGCGCGGATCAAGCGAGGTCTTGCCCGCCTTCAGCGCGGCATTGCGCTCCATCGAGGTCAGGAACCGCGCCGCGCCATAGGGGTCGAAATGGGCGCGCGCCGAAATGCCGACGCCGATACCGTCGGCCTCGAACTCCTGGGTGCGGGAGAAGCTTGCCATCGTCAGCTTGGTTTTCGCCAGCGCCAGTGCGGTGAGATCGGGATCGTTGCCCATTTCGGTGACGACGCGGGTAACGATGGCGGCCTGGCGCGCCTGGTCCTCGCGGATCGAGGCGTGTTTTGCGAGCACATGCGCCATCTCGTGGCTCAGCACCGAGGACAATTCCGAGGTGTCGCTTGCCAGCGCGATCAGGCCGCGCGTCACGTAAAGCTGGCCGGTCGGAAGCGCGAATGCATTCACCGCGCCGGAATTCAGGATCGTCACCTTGTAGGCCTGATCGGGGCGATCCGACGCCGCGACCAGCCGATCGACCGTTTTGCCGATCAAGGCCTCCAGCTTCGGATCGTCATAGGCGCCGCCATAGGAGGACAGGATGCGCTCATGCTCGCGCTCGGCGGCAGGCGTCGGCGCCACCGCGCGCGCCGGCTTGGTGGTACTTGGTGCCGGGGACGCGACCTGAAACCGGCTCATGTCGCCGCAGGCCGAAAGTGCAAAACCGATGCACAGCAGGGCGGCCGCGCCCCAAAGGCGGCGGCTTGTCCAGGTTTCGCGCCGTCCCGCACACCCCGTCACAGCAGCTACTCGTATTTGTCCCGCGAGCTAATTCCCGCCAACTAGTTCAATCTGCCCCACATGGAGCACTTCGATTCGCGGCCCGCCCCGCGCCTCGACCCAGCCGCGGACACGAATCTGTCGATTTTCGAGGGACTTAAGAGCGATACCGGCAGCCTCGAATGCCGGCAGCATGCGCCTTGAAATAGTCACAGCAAAGTCCCGTGTCCAGTTCCGTCCGAAATTCAGGTAAGTCGTTGCCCCGGCCTGCCGGACCGACAAAACCTTGCCTTCGACCACCGTAAAGCGCCCGATCCCGGCCAAAATATCGCCCGGACTTTCCGCGTTTTTTATGGCCGCGGGATCGGCCCAGGTTCCTTTTCTGGCCTGGCGCGCGGCGGCTTCGGCGGCATTGAGGACCGCAGCACAGTCCTTGTTGGTCACGGCAGGGGATACCAGCGCCTCGCCCTGCACCAACAGCAGGCCCTGCACCAGGGTTTCGGAACCATCGAGAAATACGAAGGCGGGCTGGCGGCCATAACGGTCGGGCGTGTCGTCTTCGCCTGATAACGTCACCTCGTGCCCCGCAACGATCGCCGCCAGTGCCGAGGCGCGGTTCGCTTTGTCGCCCACAACCGGCTCGATGCCGGCGAGGCGGACCTCGCGGCCGTCCTGCAGGCGAAAGGTGCGTGCATCGATAACAGCGGCGACGCGGCCCTCACCCTGCGGTTCGAAGGAGCATCCCGCAGCAATGGCCGGACTGGCTGCGGTGGCAACAAGCATGAGGCCGCACGTCAACGCCAGCGCAACAAACCCGCCGCCCGGCCCCGCCGTTCTTCGCACCATGACGCTACTCTATGTCCAACCTAATTCCTGTATGCTGGCGGCAACTGGCAAGTAAGCTCGTAATCGAAGTTGATTGATGACGAAGGGAAAGTCGATGGAAGTCAACGGCATCGCGCATATTTTTCTGACCGCGTCCAATTTCGAGCGCTCCCGCGAGTTCTACCGCAAGCTGCTTCCGTTTCTTGGGCTGAAGCCTGTCATCGATACTGAAACAACGTACTACTGCGTCGGCGGGCGCACCGCGGTCGGGATCAGCGCGCCGTCACCCGAACACGCAGGAGCGGCGTTCGAGCAAAAGCGCGCCGGTCTGCACCATCTGTGTTTCCGCGCCCGCGAGCGCGCCGACATCGACGAACTGCATGGCTTTCTGTGCACGCTCGGTGTGAAGATCGTTCGCGCGCCGCGCGAGGATCAATGGGCGCCGGGCTATTATTCTCTGCTGTTCGAGGATCCCGACGGAATAAGGCTGGAACTCAACCATGTTCCGGGAAAGGGACTTCTGGCGTGAGCGGGTTTGCGAATTCGGGTGCCGGCCGAATGAAACCAACGTTAGCGTCCATGATGTTTGCTCGTTTGAAGAATTGGGCTCAGACGCTGAGGTGCGAGGTTCGAGCGATCTACCTCGCCGCCCGCGATCCTCGCGTGCCGTGGTACGCCAAGCTGCTTGCGATGGCCGTTGCGGGATATGCGTTGTCGCCTATCGACCTGATCCCGGATTTCATTCCTGTGCTGGGCTATGTCGACGACCTTATTATTGTGCCGCTCGGCGTCTGGGCGACGATAGCCTTGATCCCGACAGACGTATTGGCAGAGTACCGCGCGGTTGCGAGCGCCACGAAATGCCCCGTTAGCAACGTGGCCGCTATCGCAATAGTGGTGGCCTGGATTCTGACCGGCGCGGCGTCGGCGTGGGTCGCCATCCACTGGTGGGGTTAAATCCAAAACAGGCTACTGCGAAATTCGAATTGGGCCACTAAGGGTCAAAGGCCTGGACCCGAATTCGAGCGCTCCAGCAGGGAGGCTCCAATCATTCCGTTTTGCGGAAAATGCGCTGATTGCGGGCGATCGCATGACTGCCGCCTCTGGCGCGCGGCTTGCCGCAGTGCACCGCATGCGGCATGATCGCCATAATGGAAATAAAGGCCGCAAAAAAGCGGCATATCGACAGGGAGGCTTTCATGAAACGAGTTCTGTCAGGCGTTCTCGCCTCGGTGCTGGCGGTTGCCGCAACAGCCGCATTTGCGCAAAGCAAGCCTCCGCTCAAGCTCGGCGGTATTCTGGATATGTCCGGTCTCTACGCCGACATCACCGGAGCCGGCAGCGAGATGGCTGCAAAGATGGCGGTCGAGGATTTCGGCGGCGAGGTGCTGGGCCGCAAGATCGAGATCGTCGCGGCCGATCATCTCAACAAGGCCGATCTTGCAGCAAGCATCGCCCGCGACATGTTCGACAATCAGGGCGTCGAGATGCTGTTTGACATCGCAGCGTCCGCGACGGCGCTGGCCGGCGGCGAGATCGCGAAGGCCCGCAACAAGATCGTGATGTACAACGGCCCGGCCTCGATTCGCCTGAGCAACGAGGCCTGCGGTCCCTACACGGTGCATTATACCTATGACACCTTCGCGCAGGCCAACGTCACCGGGCTAGCTGCCGTCAAGCAGGGTCTCGACACCTGGTTCTTCCTGACTGCCGACTATGCCTTCGGTCAGGACCTGGAAAAGGACACCACCAATGTCGTGCTGAAGAACGGCGGCAAGGTGCTGGGCAGCGTCAGGCATCCGCTCAACACATCCGACTTTTCATCGTTCCTTTTGCAGGCGCAGAGCTCGAAGGCCAAGGTCGTGGGCCTCGCCAATGCCGGTGGCGACACCATCAATGCGATCAAGCAGGCCGCCGAATTCGGGCTGACCAGAAGTGGTGGCCAGAAGTTGTCGCCGCTGCTTGCCTTCGTGACGGATATCGACAGCATCGGTCTGCAGACCGCTCAGGGGCTGTTGCTCGCCGAAGCGTTCTATTGGGATCTCAACGACGATACCCGCGCCTTTTCGAAGCGCTTCATGGAGCGCGTCAAGCGCGTTCCGACAGCGGCGCAGGCGGGCGTCTATTCGTCGGTCACGCATTACCTGAAATCCGTGAAGGCGGCAGGCACCACCGATTCGGCTGCCGTCATGAAGATCATGAAGGAGACCCCGATCAACGACATGTTCGCCAAGAATGGCAAGATTCGCGAAGACGGCCGCATGGTGCACGACATGTACCTGTTCGAGGTCAAGAAGCCGTCGGAGTCGAAAGGCCGCTGGGACGACTACAAGCTCTTGGCAACCATCCCCGGCAATGAGGCGTTCCAGTCGCTGGAATTGTCGCGCTGTCCGCTGGTGAAGAAGTGACGACCTTCGCTCATCCGGACTCGCGTTTGAAAGTAGAATACCCATACCTCGTCGTCCCCGCGAAAGCGGGGACCCATACGCCGCGGCCTATCGTTCCGGACGGAGGCAAACAGCTTTGGCAACAACTGACGTCCGGGGTTATGGGTCGCCGCTTTCGCAGGGACGACGACAACCAGTAACAACGAAGGCACCGCCTCATGAACAACGAAATCGTCCTGCAAAAACTTGATCGCGGGCTGCTCACGATCACCATGAACCGTCCTGACCGGCGCAACGCGCTCAATCCGGACATGACGCGGGGCCTGGTCGAGGCGGCGCGGCGCGCGGCTGACGATCACGAGGTCCGCGCCGTTCTTCTGCGGGGCGCGGGCGGCACGTTCTGCGTCGGTGGCGATGTGAAATCGATGGCGGAGGGACGCGCGCCACTGCCGTTCGAAGCCAAGATGGCCAATCTTCGCCGTGGCATGGAGGTTTCCCGCATTCTGCACGAGATGCCGAAGCCCGTGGTGGCGCAGGTCGATGGCGCGGCCGCCGGCGCCGGGCTTTCGATTGCGCTCGCCTGCGATCTCCGCGTCGCCTCTGCTTCGGCCAAGATCACCACCGCGTTTGCCAAGGTCGGATTATCAGGCGATTACGGCGGCACCTATTTCCTGACCCATCTGCTCGGCAGCGCGAAGGCGCGTGAGCTTTATCTGACCTCGCCGGTGCTGACGGCGCAGGAAGCGCTCGCGCTCGGCATGGTGACATCAGTCGTTCCCGACGCCGAGGTCGAAGCGGCGGCGCATGAACTTGCGATGTCGCTGGCGCAGGGCCCGTCGGTGACGCTGGGCTACATCAAGCGCAACATCAACAATGCCGAGCATTTGTCGCTGGAAGCCTGCTTCGACGCCGAGGCGATCCATCACTCCCGCTCCGGCGAGACCGCCGACCACAAGGAAGCCGCCAAAGCCTTCGTCGAGAAACGCAAACCCGTGTTCTCGGGCCATTGAAATGGCCGAGGTCATTGAAATGACCGATTACATGCGGCTGCGGCAAATCTGTCTGGTGGCGCCGCATCTCGAGCCTGTCATCTCCGATATCGCGGGGATCATGGGGCTGAACGTCTGCTACCGCGATGGCAACGTCGCCAAATATGGCCTCGAGAACGCGCTGCTGCCGGTCGATACCATCCTGCTGGAAGTGGTAGCGCCGTTCCAGCCGGGCACCGCGGCAGGGCGCTTTCTCGAGAAGACCGGCAGTCGCGGTGGCTACATGGCGATCTTCTGCTGCAACGATCCCGATGAACGTGGCGCGCATGCCAAGAAGATGGGCGTGCGCGTCGCCAACGTCATCGATCATGCGCCCTATCACGGCGTGCAACTGCATCCGCGCGATTGCCGCGCCGCCTTCATCGAATTCAACCACACCGACGGCAGCGACGATATTCTGGGGCCCTATCCGCCGGCAGGACCGGACTGGCAGAAATCGATCCGCAAGAACGTAACGCAGGCCTTGACCGGCGTGGAGATGGAAAGCCCGGAGCCGCAGGCTCTCGCCGAGCACTGGGGCAAGATCATCGGGATTCCCGTTTCAAAAAATCAAAGCGGCGAGCCCGAGCTGAAGCTTCCCAATTGCAGCTTCCGTTTCGTCAAGGGGGCAGCCGACCTCATGAGCGGTCTGACCTTTCGGGTCGCGGATGTCGCCAAAGTGCGCGATGCCGCCAAGGCCAGAGGTCACGCGGTGTCGGGCGATTCATTCCTGCTCGGCGGCGTCACTTTCCGTCTCGTGGCGTGAGCAAGAAGCGTAGCCCGGATGGAGCGAAGCGAAATCCGGGGACTGTCTCGCCGACGGATGGGCTGATCCCGGATTTCGCTTCGCTCCATCCGGGCTACGTGGCTCCTTGGGGTGCGCTGAACCCGCCGCTTCAATCCAATCTCATCGGGCACTAAACAGCAATAAAGGGATCGCTCTGAATGCCGCATCCGCTCGACACGTTGTTTGCGCCCGAGAGTATCGCTCTGATCGGCGCCTCGCGCGATCTGGAGAAAATTCCGGGCCGGCTATTGTCGATGCTGCGCAAGAACGAATTTCCGGGCAGCCTTTATCCGATCAATCCCAATTACGAGGATATCGGCGGGCTGAAATGCTATCCCACGATCGCCGCGGTCGGGCAGCCGATCGATCTCGCCATCGTCATCATTCCTGCGCGCGCAGTGCTCGGCGCGCTCGAACAATGCGCCGCCGCCGGCGTCAAGAATGCGGTGATCATCTCGTCGGGTTTTGCGGAGGAGGGCGGCGACAGCGCCGCCATGCAGGATGCCATCGTCGCGCTGGCTAAAAGGACCGCGATGCGGATTTCCGGTCCCAATGCCGAAGGGTTCTACAGCCAGGTCCAGCGCGTCGCCGCCACCTTCAGCCCGACCGTCGACGTCAAGCCGAATGAGCCGCAGCTGGTGGCGAGCCGGCGGCGGATCGGCATCGTCGCGCAAAGCGGCGGCATCGGCTTTGCGATCTATCACCGCGCCAAGGCGCTCGGCATCGCGCTCAGTTACGTCATCAGCGCCGGCAACGAATCCGACCTCGGGGCCGGCGAATTCTTCGAATACATGGTGCAGGACGCCTCGACCGACGTGATCCTTTTATTCATCGAGGGCATTCGTGACGTCGATAAGTTCCTCGCCGCCGCCAAACGTGCCGCGGAAATCGGCAAACCCGTCATCGTGACAAAAGTCGGCCGCTCCGGCGCGGGCGAACGTGCAGCCGCCTCGCATACCGCCAGCATGGCCGGCTGGTCCGCGGCCTATGATGCGGTGTTTGCGAAGTACGGTTTTATCATCTCCAACGATCTCGATGAGGCCGTCACCATTGCAGCGGTGCTGACCACCAACCCGATGCCCAGGGGCGACCGCGTGGCCGTTCTCACGGTGTCTGGCGGCGCAGGCATCTGGGGTGCGGACACGGTCTCGATGCAAGGTTTGCAGGTGCCGGAATTGTCAGTGCCGATCCAGGCGGAAATCGGCAAGCTAATGCCGTCCTACGGCTCAGCGCGCAATCCGATCGATGTGACCGCGCAAGGCGCGCATTCCGGCGGCCTGCAGAAGAGCATCGATCTGCTCGACGCCTCAGACGAAGTCGACGCCATTCTGGTGGTGCTGTCGCTGTCGAGCGACACAAGGATGCCGTTCAAGCAGGCGGAACTGAGGCCTGTGATATCGGCGCAGAACAAGCCGATCGTGTTCTACTCCTACACGCTGCCATCGCAGTTTGCTCGCACCGAACTTGCGGCGTCGGGCGCGGTCGTGCTGTCGGGGTTGACCCATGTCGGCGTTGCCATGCGGCAGATGGTTGCGCGCGCCAAATTCAGGCTGGCGCCGCCGGCCGATACCGGGGCGCTACCCTTGCGCGATATCTCCGCGCATCTGAAATCTGCAAAACTTTCCGAATTCGACAGCAAATCGTTGTTGCGTGACGCCGGGATTGCGTTGCCCGACGAAGTGCTGGTGACGGAGAAGAGCGCGCTGGACGGTGCGATCGCCCGCGCCGGCTTTCCGCTGGTCATGAAGATCCAGTCGCGCGACATCCCGCACAAGAGCGAAGTCGGCGGCGTGCGGGCCAATATCACGACCAAGGGCGAGGTGTTTCTGGCTTACGAGGCGCTGCTGCAAAGCGCGCGCCGGCATCGGCCCGATGCCGAAATACAGGGCGTGCTCGTCAGTCCGATGGCGAAAAAGGGCTTCGAGATCATCATCGGTACCATGTGTGACGCCACTTTCGGCCCAATGATCATGGTCGGCTTCGGCGGCATCACCACGGAATTATTCAGGGACGTGATCTACCGGCCGGCGCCGGTGAGCGCGGCTGAGGCCGAAGCGATGCTGGCCGAGCTCAAGGCGGCACCCTTGCTCAATGGCTTCCGCGGAGCCGCAAAGGCGGACATCCCGGCGCTGTCGCGATTGATCTTGCAGGTTTCCGTGCTGGCCGCGCGATTTAGCGGGCAGATATCCGAAATCGAGATCAATCCGGTGCTGGTGCATCCGGAAGGGCAAGGCGTCACGATCGTCGATGCGCTGGTGGTGCGGAAGAAAATCTAATTTTCTCAGCGAGTCGTCCCGGCGAACGCCGGGACCCATAGCCGCCGATGCTGATTATTTCAGGAGGTGTCTACCGCTCGTGCTCTTACCGAGAAGCCGCGGCGTATGGGTCCCGGCGCGCACTCGCTGCGCTCGCTTGGCCGGGACGACGTGTTGGGAGAATCACCGCCCTTTAAAGTTCGCGACGCGGCGCTCCGCGGTCGCCTTGACGCCTTCCT
>JBGQCE010000094.1:0-8959 GCA_041495185.1 Bradyrhizobium sp. | reverse complement strand
CATGGGGACATGCAGATTCCCCATGGGGAAGGTACTTGCTGGCGTCCCGGCCATTCGCCATAGTTCCTCCCAGGTTGCCCATACCGGGCAGCCGATGTTCTCAGGGCGGGGTGAAAGTCCCCACCGGCGGTAAGGGTGGATAAGCCCAAGCCCGCGAGCGCCTTCCTCCCCCAGAGGAAGGGTCAGCAGATTCGGTGTGAATCCGAAGCCGACGGTTAAAGTCCGGATGAAAGAGAACGGTCGCGACAGCCGCGTTTATCGCGTGGCTTGTTGTTCCGTATGCCCTGATTCTGGTCCTGAAAGAGGAAAGCCATGAATCAGATGTTGCAAGAACCTACCCACGCAAGAGTCTCTTCCGAAACGATCGATCGCCCACCCGCCCCGGTTCACCCGCGGTTCGCAAAGCCGCAGCGGGTCGCCTTCGTGCAGTCCTCCTGGCATCGCGAGGTGGTCGAGGAATGCCGCATCGCATTCCTGGAGGAGATCGAGGCGCGCAACATCGCGCGCGCGCAAATCGATCTGTTCGAGGTGCCGGGTTCGTTCGAAATCCCGCTGCACGCGCAACTGCTCGCCAAGACCCGGCGCTACACCGCGATCGTCGCGGCCGGACTCGTGGTCGATGGCGGCATCTACCGTCATGAATTTGTCGCCGACACCGTGATCAAGGCGCTGATGGATGTGCAGTTGCGCACCGAAGTGCCTGTTTTCTCCGCGGTGCTGACGCCCCAGCAGTTCCACGAGAGCGCGGCGCATTTCGATTTCTTCCGCAAGCACTTCGCCACCAAGGGTATCGAGGTCGCGGAGGCCTGCGCCAACACGCTGCTCAGCCTGGAACGGCTGCGCGGTCAGGTCGCGGCGGGGATTACGTAAGCAAGACAGGGATTCCAGGCAAAACACGCTCTCGACCGAGTCGATTGTCATTTCCGCTGCCGCGCCTATAAACTCGGCAGCGGGAGGAGGCACGCCCGTGGGGACGGGCGGCCGAGACGATCATGTTCGAAGGACACGATCCCTATCTCGTCGCGCTCTCGGTGGTGATCGCGATCCTGGGTGGTTACACCGGCTTCGGCCTCGCGGCGCGCATCCGCGGGACGCCGGGCGTGAGCCGTCGCCTGCTGCTTGCGGGCGCAGCCGCATTCCTGGCCGTTGGCATCTGGACCATGCATTTCGTCGGCATGCTGGCCGCGCCGATCCCGGCTGATAGCGTCTACCTCGTGCTTCCCACCATCGTATCGTTCCTGATCTGCGCGCTGGTGGTCGGGGTTTCCCTGTTTTTCCTGAGCATCGGCGAGCCCTCGCAGCGGCGCGTGGTTTCGTCCGCGGTGCTGCTCGGCGCCGGCATCGTGAGCATGCACTATGTCGGCATTCACGGCCTGGCCGGCAATTTTGCGATCACGCACGACACGCCGATGATCCTGCTGTCGATTGCGATCGCGATCGTCGCGGCCTATGGCGGCCTGCGCGCGTTCCTTGCCCGGCAGGACGGCATCCGGCTGATCGTGAGCTCGATTGCGTTCGGCGTGGCCGTGTCCGGCATGCATTACACCGCGATGCACGGCATGCATTTCGTCCCGCTGTCGGCAGAATCCCACGCGCATGCCGGCGGGCTGGCCGCCTCGCAGCAAATCCTCTCGGTGGTCGTGGCCGTGCTCTGCTTCGTGATCGCGGCAGGTTTCCTGCTGTCTCTGGTGCCGGATCCGCGCCGCCAAACCATCGTGGCAGCAGCCACAGTCGATCCGGTGGCGCAGACCACGGCGGCGCAGGTGTCGTCGAGCGAACCCGGTCCGGCTGCCGCGCCAATCCCCCGGATAATGTCGGCGCCGCTCGGCGGGCTCGGCCAGCCGCCGCGCGCCGCACCGGCACCCCGGCTGCCGGTCGAGGGCGCGGACGGTATCCATTTCATCGATACGGCGGATGTGCGGAGCATCCGGGCCGACGCCCACTATACAAGGGTCCATGACGGCACCCGCGAGCGGATGTGCCCGTGGTCGATCTCGGAGGCCGAGGCGCAGCTCGATCCCGGTCTGTTTGTCCGGGTGCACCGCAGCCACATTGTGGCAATTACGCACGTCTCCTTCGTCCGCAAGGAAGGTGACGGCGCGGTGATCGAACTCGCTGGCCCGTCACCGCATCGCGTGCCCGTCAGCCGCGCCAAGATCGCCGAGGTCAAGGCCCGGCTCGGGCTTGCCCGGCGGCACGCATAGACCCCGGATCGGATTAGGTCGCGAAACCTGACGCATTTCGTGCGCGACAATCCGCATTTCGTGCGAATTTTCCAACCCCGTGACGCCGTGGCGGCCTCCGCCTTGCCTGTGAAAAATTCCGGGAACAGCCTCCGGCCGACGTCCGAGCTCAGCGCATATCCGCAAAAGTGGGATTCCGGTTTTGCGACCGGAATACGCGCCAAAAAATCAGGACGCATGGAGGAGACGATGATTCCTGGCCCGTTCAGCTATCACCGGCCTGCGACATTGGCCGATGCGGTCAAGTTGCTCTCGACCCTGGGTGACGAGGCCCGCCCCCTTGCCGGCGGCCACAGTCTGGTCCCGATGATGAAGCTCCGGCTCGCCGCCCCCGAACATCTGGTCGATCTGCACGGGGTCGCCGGGCTGAAGGGCATCCGTCGCGAGGGCAATCGCATCGTGATCGGTGCGATGACCACCCAGCACGAACTGCTGGCATCGGACGACATCGCGAAATCGCTGCCGATCCTGCATGAAACCGCGCTTCTGATCGCCGATCCGCAGGTGCGCTACCGCGGCACCATTGGCGGCAATGTCGCCAATGGCGATCCCGGCAATGACATGCCGGCGCTGATGATGACGCTCGGCGCAAGCTATCGGCTCGAAGGGACGTTGGGCGGGCGCAACATCGCGGCTTCCGAATTCTATCAGGGCGCCTATTTCACCGCGCTCGAGCCCGGCGAACTCCTGACCTCGATTTCCATTCCGGCGCCGGCGGCCGGTCACGGCTACGCCTACGAGAAACTCAAGCGCAAGGTCGGCGACTACGCCACCGCCGCGGCCGCGGTGGTCCTCACCATGTCCGGCGGCAAGGTCGCCACTTGCGCGATCGGCCTCACCAATCTGCACGAAACGCCGTTGCTGGCTGTCGATGCGGCGAAGGCCGTGATCGGGACCAGCCTCGATGCGGCGACGCTCAAAAAGGCCGCGGCGGCGGCGGTGGCGATCATGTCGCCGGCCGCGGACGCCCGCGGGCCGGTGGAATACCGCAAACATGTCGGCGGCATCATGGTGACGCGGGCGCTGACGCGCGCCGCGGCTCGCGCAAGCTGAGAGGGGATCAAAAAATGGCAAAAACCCATGTGACCATGAAGGTGAACGGCGCCGAGGTTGAAGGCCTCGTCGAACCGCGCACGCTGCTGGTGCATTTCCTGCGCGAAAACCTTTCGCTCACCGGCACCCATATCGGCTGCGAGACCACGCATTGCGGCGCCTGCACGATCGATATCGACGGCATGTCGGTGAAAAGCTGCACCATGTTCGCGGTGCAGGCTCAGGGTTCCGACGTCACCACCATCGAGGGCGTCGCCAATGCCGACGGTTCGCTGTCGGCGCTGCAGGAAGGTTTTCGGATGATGCACGGGCTGCAATGCGGCTTCTGCACGCCCGGCATGATCCTGCGCGCGCAGCGGCTGCTCAAGGAGAACCCCTCGCCATCTGAGGCGGAAATCCGGATGGGCATTTCCGGCAATATCTGCCGCTGCACCGGCTATCAGAACATCGTCAAGGCGATCCAGTACGCCGCCGCCAAGATCAATGGCGTCGAATTCCAGGAGGCTGCGGAATGAACGACATGACTCCCACGCGGGAACAACGCGAAGCCAAACTCGAAGGCATGGGCTGCAAGCGCAAGCGCGTCGAGGACGCCCGCTTCACCCAGGGCAAGGGCAATTATGTCGACGATCTGAAGCTGCCGGGCATGCTGCACGGCGATTTCGTCCGCTCGCCCCATGCGCACGCGCGCGTCAAATCGATCAACTCGGAAGAGGCGCTGAAGGTGCCGGGCGTGCTGGCGGTCATCACCGCCGAGACGCTGAAAACCGTCAATCTCGCCTGGATGCCGACGCTGGCCGGCGACGTGCAGATGGTTTTGGCCGACGGCAAGGTGCTGTTCCAGAATCAGGAAGTGGCCTTCGTGGTCGCGACCGATCGCTATGCGGCGGACGACGGCATCAACAAGGTCGTGGTCGAATACGAGCCGCTCCCGGTCGTGATCGATCCGTTCAAGGCCATGGACAAGGATGCGCCGGTGCTGCGCGAGGATCTCGCCGGCAAGACCACGGGCGCGCATGGGCCGCGCAAGCATCACAATCACATCTTCGAGTGGACCGTCGGCGACAAGGACCTCACCGATGCGGCATTCCGCAAGGCGGAGGTCACGATCAAGGAGATGATCTCCTATCACCGCACCCATCCGTCGCCGCTGGAGACCTGCCAGTGCGTGTGCTCGTTCGACAAGATCAGGGGCGAGCTGACGATCTGGGGCACCTTCCAGGCGCCGCATGTGATCCGTACCGTGGTGGCGCTGATCGCCAAGATCCCGGAACAGAAGATTCACGTGATCTCGCCCGACGTCGGCGGCGGCTTTGGCAACAAGGTCGGCGCCTATCCAGGTTACATTTGCGCCGCGGTCGCTTCCATCGTCACCGGCAAACCCGTGAAATGGGTCGAGGACCGCATCGAAAACCTGACCGCGACCTCCTTTGCGCGCGATTACCACATGACGACCGAAATCGCGGCGACCAAGGAAGGCAAGGTCACCGGCCTGCGCGTCCACGTGCTGGCCGATCACGGCGCCTTCGACGCCTGCGCCGATCCGTCGAAATGGCCGGCCGGCTTCTTCAACATCGTCACAGGGTCGTACGACTTCCCGGTCGCGCATGTGTCGGTGGACGGCATCTACACCAACAAGGCGCCGGGCGGCGTCGCCTATCGCTGCTCGTTCCGGGTGACGGAGGCGGCCTACTGCATCGAACGCGGGATGGACATTCTCGCCCAGAAGCTCGGGATGGATCCTGCCGAGTTGCGGCTGAAGAACTTCATCAAACCGGAGCAATTCCCGTATCACTCGGCCCTGGGGTGGGAATACGATTCCGGCGACTACCACACCGCGATGAAGAAGATGATGCAGACGGTCGACTATGCCGGCCTGCGCAAGGAGCAGGCCGCGTTGCGCGCAGCCTTCAAGCGCGGCGAGACCCGCGAGATCATGGGCCTCGGTGTGTCGTTCTTCACCGAGATCGTCGGCGCCGGCCCGTCGAAGAATTGCGACATTCTGGGCATCGCCATGTTCGATTCCTGCGAGATCAGGCTGCATCCGACCGGCGCCGGCATCGCCCGCGTCGGCACGAAAAGCACCGGCCAGGGTCACGAGACGACCTGGGCGCAGATCATCGCCACCGAGATCGGCATTCCCGCCGACGACATCATGGTCGAGGAGGGCAATACCGATACCGCGCCCTACGGGCTCGGTACCTACGGTTCGCGCTCGACGCCGGTGGCGGGAGCCGCGATCGCCATGGCCGCGCGCAAGATCAAGGCCAAGGCGCAGATGATCGCCGCCTACAAGCTCGAGGTGCACGAAGGCGACCTCGAATGGGATATCGACGGCTTCCGCGTCAAGGGCCTGCCGGAGAAATCCATGGCGATGAAGGACATCTGCTGGGCGGCATACAACTCGGTGCCGCCGGGCATGGAACCGGGCCTTGAGGCGGTAAGCTATTACGATCCGCCCAATATGACCTATCCGTTCGGCGCCTATATCTGCGTGATGAACATCGACGTCGATACCGGGGTCTCCAGGATCAGGCGCTTCTACGCGCTCGACGATTGCGGCACCCGCATCAACCCGATGATCATCGAGGGCCAGGTGCATGGCGGGTTGACCGAAGCCTTTGCGATCGCTATGGGCCAGGAAATCCGTTACGACCCAGAGGGCAATGTCGTCACCGGTTCGTTCATGGATTTCTTCATGCCGACCGCGGTCGAGACGCCGCATTGGGAGACCGACTTCACCGTGACGCCATCGCCGCATCACCCGATCGGCGCCAAGGGCGTCGGCGAGAGCCCGAATGTCGGCGGCGTGCCGGCGTTTTCCAACGCCGTCAATGACGCCTTCTCGTTCCTCGGCTCGACCCATATCCAGATGCCGCACGACTACTGGCGCAACTGGCGGGCGGCGAAGAATTTGGGAGTATTTGCGTAATATGACTTCATCCTTCGTCATTGCGAGCGCAGCGAAGCAATCCAGCTTTATTACGAAAGAAGGAAGCTGGATTGCTTCGTCGCTTCGCTCCTCGCAATGACGGCAAGTAACGCTCTGCCAATGAAAAATCGCGACGAGATCGCGCAAGCCCTGGCCGCCAGCGGCTATATCGCCGATGGCGAACTTGCGACCGCGATCTCGCTGATGCAATTGCTCAGGCGCCCGCTGCTGCTGGAAGGCGAAGCGGGCGTCGGCAAGACCGAAGTGGCCAAGGCGCTCGCTACAGCGCATGCGACCGAGCTGATCCGGCTACAGTGCTATGAGGGGCTGGATCAATCGGCGGCGCTGTACGAATGGAACTACCAGCGCCAGCTGCTCTCGATCCAGGCGCATCGCGGCGAGGACGCCGATGCGATCGAGGATCAGATCTTTTCGGAGAAGTATCTCCTGGAACGGCCGCTGCTGGCTGCGATCCGCCGCAACAAGCCGCCGGTGCTCCTGATCGACGAGATCGACCGCGCCGACGACGAGTTCGAGGCGTTCCTGCTGGAACTGCTGTCCGACTTTCAGGTTTCGATCCCCGAACTGGGGACGATTGTCGCGACCACGATTCCGCATGTGGTCCTGACATCTAACGGCACGCGCGAACTGTCCGACGCGCTGCGCCGCCGCTGCCTCTATCACTATGTCGATTACCCGGACGTCGATCGCGAGGCGCGCATTATCATGGCGCGGATCGACGGCAGCAGTGCGTCGCTGTCGCTGCAGATCGCGCGGCTGGTCGAACACATTCGTAAAGAGGAGCTTCGCAAGGTTCCGGGGGTGGCGGAGACGCTGGACTGGGCGGCGGCACTGGTCGGGCTCGACGTCCGCGACCTGCACGACGCCCCCGAAATGGTTCACGAAACCCTGATGTGTCTTCTGAAGACCCACGAGGACAAGTCGCGCGTGACCCGCGAGGTGACGGAACGGCTACTGGGGAAGGTCGCATGAGCTGCTGCGGCACCAATCCCGGATATGACGAGCTCGACGAGGTCTCCCGCCTCGTCTCGGCAAAGCTCGCCGCGTTTCTCAAAACCTTGCGCGACAACGGCTTTGCGATCGGCCTGCACGAAGGCCGGGACGCGGCGTCATTGATGGCGACGGGCTATGCCGAAAAGCCCGGCCTGTTACGGTCGGCATTCAAGCATTTGTTTTCGGCGCGGAAATCCGACTGGGAAAGATTCGATGGCCTGTTCGACGCGTTCTGGCTCGGCAGGCGGGTGAAATCGCGATCCCTGACCATGGGCTCGGTGAAGGCCGCCAACAGCCCGTCGCTGAAGAGCATCCAGGACATCAGGTCGGAGCTAGCCGGAAGCGAGGCCGCAACCGACCAGGTGCCATCGGCCGGCGATGCGCCCGAGGGCCGCGCCGGCGAAGGGCGCATGGAAGGCGCCTCGCGCGCCGAAAATCTCGCCGAAATCGATTTCCGCAAGATGGCCGACCCCGAGCAGATCGAGGAAGCCCACGCTGTCGCGGCACGGCTCGCAAAAACCATGCGCACGCGGCTGACCCGGCGCGATCTGGCGCGGCGGCGTGGCTACCGGCTCGATTTGCGCCGCACCATTCACAGCAATATCAGCCATGGCGGGGTGCCGATCAGCCTGGTCAAGCGGCAGCGCAAGGAAAAACCGCTGCGTCTGGTGATGCTGCTCGACGCCTCCGGCTCGATGAGCATGTACACCGGCGTGTTCCTGCGCTTCATCCACGGCGTGCTCGATGAATTCCGCGAGGCCGAGGCGTTCCTGTTCCACACCAGGCTCGCTTACGTCTCCGACGCGATGAAGGAAAAGGATGCAAGCCGCGCGCTCGATCGGTTGTCGATCATGGCGCAGGGCGCCGGCGGCGGCACCAGGATCGGCGAGAGCCTGCAGACCTTCAACCGCTGGCACGCCGCGCGCGTGCTCCATTCGCGCAGCTGCGTGATGATCGTGTCCGACGGCTATGAGACCGGCGACGCCGCGTTGCTCGGCCGCGAAATGGCGGCGCTTGGCAGACGCTGCCGCCGCATCGTCTGGCTCAATCCGATGATGGCGTGGCAGGGCTATACGCCTGAAGCCGCGGGCATCAAGGCGGCACTTCCGCACGTCGATCTCTATGCGCCCGCCAACACGCTGAAGAGCCTGACCGAGCTTGAACCCTATCTGGCGAAGCTGTGAGCGAGGCGCCGATGTCCAAACATGTTGAAGTGATGGAGTTGGTGGCCCGGCTCAAGGCCGCCGAGGAAGCTTTTGTCCTTGCCACCGTGGTGAGAACGGTGTCGGTGACCGCGGCGAAAGCCGGCGCCAAGGCGATCATCCGCCCCGACGGCACCATCGTCGCGGGGTGGATCGGCGGCGGCTGCGCCCGCGGCGCGGTGCTCAAGGCGGCGCGCGAAGCGCTTGCGGACGGCGAGCCGCGCATGGTCTCGGTGCAGCCGGAGAATCTTCTGGCCGAACTCGGCGTCAAGCCCGGCGAGAACCGCGACGGCGTGCGCTTCGCGCAGAACATGTGCCCGAGCAAGGGCACCATGGACGTGTTCGTCGAACCGGTGCTGCCGCATCCCTCGCTGGTCATTCTCGGGGTCAGCCCGGTGGCGCTGTCGCTCGCCACGCAGGCGCGGCAGTTCGGCTATCACGTCACGCTTGCCGCGCCGGCCGGCGATCTCGCTGCCGCGCCCGACGCGGATCTGCTGATCGACGGCTATGCGCTG
>JBGQCE010000093.1:0-8990 GCA_041495185.1 Bradyrhizobium sp. | reverse complement strand
CGTGGAACACGGTCACCTATTGCGACGCGCTGCAGCAGGTGCGCGCGGCGGCCAGCTGGATCCTGGCGCAAGGTTTGAGCGCCGAGCGTCCGCTGGTCATTCTCTCCGACAACAGCATCGATCACGCGCTGTTCGCGCTTGCGGCCATGCATGCCGGCGTGCCGGTTGCCGCGATCTCGCCGGCCTATTCGCTGATGTCAAAGGATTTCGACAAGCTCAGGAGCATGATCGGTTTGCTCGAACCCGGCGCGATCTACGTTTCCAGCCTCACACTCTTCGCGCCGGCACTTGCATCGATCAAGCCGCTGCATCGAGCGGCGATCGTCAGCGGCGATCCCGGCGACAACGACGCGATTTCATTTCGCTCGGTCGCGGCGACACCGGAAACGCCTGTTGTCGCAAAAGCCTTCGCCGCCGTCACACCGGACACCATTGCAAAATTCCTGTTCACCTCGGGCTCGACCGGCACGCCGAAGGCCGTCATCAACACCCAGCGCATGCTGACCTCGAGCCAGCAGGCCAAGGCGCAGACCTGGTCGTTTCTCGATCGCGCGCGAGACGATCTCGTCATTCTCGACTGGCTGCCCTGGAGCCACACTTTTGGGGCCAATCACAATTTCAATCTGGTGCTGCGCAACGGCGGCACGCTTTATATCGACGGCGGCAAACCGGCCCCTAGCCTGTTCGCGACCTCGCTCGCCAATCTGCGCAGCGTGATGCCGACGGTGTATTTCAACGTGCCGCGCGGCTTCGACATGCTGATCGCGGCGTTGCGCGGCGATGACGAGTTGCGCCGGCGTTTCTTTGGCGAAGTGAAGTTCGCCTTCTATGCAGGTGCTGCGCTGCCGCAGAATCTCTGGGATGCGCTGGAAGACCTCTCGATCAAGACGGTCGGCCGCGCGCTGCCGATGGTGTCGGCCTGGGGCTCCACCGAGACATCGCCGCTCGCCACCGACTGCCATTTCCAGGCCAAGCGATCCGGCAATATCGGCGTGCCGATCCCCGGCACCGAATTGAAGCTGGTGCCCTCAGGCGACAAGCTCGAGGTTCGCGTGCGCGGACCCAATGTCACGCCGGGCTACTGGAAGGCGCCGGAATTGACCGCGCAGGCGTTCGACGCGGATGGCTTCTATCTGATCGGCGATGCCGTGACCTTCGCCGATCCGGATCGCCCGGAACTGGGATTGTTCTTCGACGGCCGCGTCGCCGAGGATTTCAAGCTCAATTCCGGCACCTGGGTCAGCGTCGGCACGTTGCGCGTTGCCGGTATCACGGCGCTTTCGCCGCTGGCGCAGGACATCGTGGTGTCAGGCCATGGCGGCGATCACGTGCGCTTTCTGGTGTTTCCGAACATCGCCGCCTGCCGCGCGCATGCCGGTCTGCCTGACAGCGCCGATGTGAACGAGGTGATAGCCAACGAAAAAGTGCGCGCCGGCATCGCGCAAGGGCTGACAAAACTCAAGGCGCAAAGCGGCGGTGGTTCGTCCGGCTACGCGACGCGGGCGCTGCTGCTGGCCGAGCCTGCGTCCGTTGACGGCGGCGAAATCACCGACAAGGGCTATATCAACCAGCGCGCGGTGCTGACGCGGCGTGCCAGCGCGGTGGCGATACTGGAAGCCGATGCTGCAACCGAATGGATCGGATACCCGGGTTAGCGGAATTTCCAGCGCAGTGGTCCCATCCTTCGAGACGGCGCGGAGCCTGTCATCGGGCCGCGCTTTGCGCGGACCCGTTGGCGCCTCCTCAGGATGAGGTCCGCTAAACCCTCATGGTGAGGAGCGCGGCAACGCCGCGCGTCTCGAACCATGAGGCCATTGAAAACCTAGCGTTCATTCAGCGCACCACCTTGCTGCTTCCTTGCGTAATCAGCCGCGCGGCGCGCTGATCGCGCGCGTGGATCCAGAGCCAGCTGATCGCAACGCTGAGCCGGTTGCGCAGGCCGATCAGAAAATAGATGTGGGCGATGCCCCAGATCCACCACGCGATCGCGCCGCGCAGCTTAAGCGTTCCGAAATCGATTACCGCCTTGCGCTTGCCGATCTGCGCCAGGCTGCCGGAGTGCCGGTAACGGAACGAGCCAAGCGAGCTGCCACGCAACCGCGCCTTGATGGTTTCGGCGACATGGCGTCCCTGCTGCTTGGCCGCGGGCGCAATGCCGGGGACCGGTTTTCCGTCGGGGCCAGCGATCGCAACGGTATCGCCGATGGCGAAAATATCGGGGTGACCGGGAACGGTGAGGTCGGGCTCGACTTGCAGGCGTCCGGCGCGGTCGGCCGGCGCATCCAGCCATTCGGCGGCCGGCGATGCGCGCACGCCGGCGGCCCAGATCAAGGTTCTGGCCTGCAGCGTCTCGCCGCCATACACGACGCCGTCGGCCGAGCATTCGGTGACAGCTTCATTCAGCATCACTTCGACGCCGATACCTTCGAGCGAGCGCTGCGCGTAAGCCGAGAGATCGTCGGGAAAGCCCGCCAGCACACGGGGACCTGCCTCGATCAAAACTACGCGCGCCTTATGGGTGTCGATGTTGCGGAAGTCGGGCGGCAGCGTGTCCTGCGCCAGTTCGGCAATGGTGCCGGCGAGTTCGACGCCGGTCGGGCCGGCGCCGACAATGACGAAGGTCAGGAGTGCCGCGCGCCGCTGCGGATCGGTCTCGCGTTCCGCGCGTTCGAAGGCGACGAGAATGCGTCGCCGCAGTGTGGTGGCGTCCTCAAGTGTCTTCAGGCCGGGCGCGAACGGCTCCCATTCGTCGTGGCCAAAATACGCGTGACGTGCGCCGGTGGCGAGAACCAGCGTGTCATACGGCAACGCGTCGCCATCATCGAGCAGCACGCGCTTGCCCTTGGCATCGACGCCGCTCACCGTGGCGAACAGGGTCGTGACCTCAGGCCGACCGCGCAACAGATAGCGGATCGGCCAGGCGATCTCCGAGGTTGCGAGCGAGGCGGTCGCGACCTGATACAACAGCGGCTGGAACAAATGGTGGTTGCGGCGATCGAGCAGCGTGATGGTGACCGGCGCGCCCGCCAGCCGATAGGTCGCCTCCAGCCCGCCGAAGCCGGCGCCGACGATCACCACGTGATGGGGTCCTGCCGGTCGCGGCTCTCCGGTCGTCATATGAAAGCGCCCTCGGTTTCAGATTTCTCCGCAGGTCCGAATTATGTACGCGCTTGGAGGTTTGGGTCCAAGGCCGAATTCCTAATGGGTCGATAGCGAAAGCGTATCGTCGGCATCGCCGCCGAGGAAACGCCCCAAAATATTTTCTTTGCGGGTGTCTCCTTTGGCAGGCGTCGAACGTCTTTCAGTCGAGCGGCGATGAATTCGTATCGCGGCGCCCGCCATGGAGGGCGTTCCCTATCGTTATACGCGCTACGTCACGGACGGCGCCGAATACCTCGTTTGATTTAGCCGTAAAAAGGAGAACGGAGATGACAACCAACGCCATTCCCCATCCGCCAATCGTCTCCCGGGACCAATGGCTCGGCGAACGCAAAAAACTGCTCGCGCATGAGAAAGAACTCACCAGGCAATACGACCGCCTCAATGCCGAGCGGCGCCGGTTGCCGATGGTCAGAATCGAAAAGAACTACACGTTCGAAAGGCCGGGCGGCGAGCAATCCCTCAAGGATATGTTCGAGGGCCGCCGGCAACTGGTGGTCTATCACTTCATGTTCGATCCCTCATGGGAGAAGGGCTGCCCGGGCTGCACGGGCTATGTCAATGGCTTCGGCGATCTCGGGATGCTGAACAAGTGCGATACGACATTCGCGATGGTGTCGCGCGCGCCGCTGGCCAAGCTTGAGGCCTACAAGGCCGAGAGGGGATGGAGCATTCCGTGGTATTCGTCGTTCGGCAGCGACTTCAATTACGATTTTCACGTCACCAATGACGAGAAGGTTGCGCCGGTCGAATACAACTATCGCAACAAGGCCGAGCTGGAAGTGGCCCAGGTTCCGAACGCGATCTCGGGCGAAGAGCACGGCTTAAGCGTTTTTTTCCGCATCGGCGACGATGTCTTTCATACCTATTCGGTCTATGCGCGCGGCACCGAAGCTCTCACCGACGCCCGCTCATTGCTCGACATGACGCCCTACGGACGGCAGCAGGATTTTGAAGACTCGCCGGCAGGCTGGCCGCAGAACCCGACCTATGGATAGGCCGGGCGGGTGGCGGCGGCATCTCTCGGTGCGAATATTTGCACGAGCGAACTGCGCTTCCAAAGCTCCAGCCAGGTTCAGGCCGGCTGCCTGACCGCAATAGCCGTCGCCCGCCGACCTGAACTATAATTCTTGCCATCCCCGGCTGATACGAATTATGGTGCAGAAGCGGCGGCATTGAGCCAAAGGTTCTAAGGGGGAGCCGGCGGTTCAGGCTTGCTGCAAGCCTAAGATTTCGCACAAAACACGTCACCTGAAGAAAAGAGGACCCGGAACTGAGCGCTAGAGAGCTCTCGGACGGGGCAGGTCGCTTGACTGGCGACACTCAAATAACGAGGAGGGAGAAGGATATGAAAACGGCATTCTGGCTGGCGGGCGCCACAGCTCTGGCGCTGGCAAACTCCGCGATGGCCGCGGATTCCATCAAGATCGGATTTGTCTCTACGTTCAGCGGGCCGACCGCCGTGATCGGCAACGACATGCGCAACTCGTTCGAGCTCGCGCTCGATCACATGGGTCGCAAGATGGGCGGCAAGCCGGTCGAGGTGATTTACGAGGACGACACGTTCAAGCCGGACGTCGGCAAGCAGAAGACCGAGAAGCTGATCCTGTCCGACAAGGTGGACTTTATCGCCGGCTATATCTGGTCGAACGTGCTGCTCGCCTCGCTCAAGCCGGTCGTGGATTCGAAGACGATGATGGTCATCGCCAACGCGGGTCCGTCGCAGGTCGCTGGCGAGTTGTGTTCACCCTATGTGTTCTCGACCTCGTGGCAGAACGACCAGACCCCGCAGGCCGTAGGCCTTTACATGAATCAGAAGGGCGTGAAGTCGGTGTTCCTGATCGGCCCGAATTACGCCGCCGGCAAGGACATGCTCGCGGGCCTCAAGAGCACCTTCAAGGGCGAGATCAAGGGTGAAGAATATACGGTCTGGCCGAGCCAGCTTGACTTCTCCGCCGAACTTTCCAAGGCGCGCGCGTCCGGTGCGGCATCGATCTTCGTGTTCTATCCCGGCGCCGCCGGCGTCCAGTTCCTCAATCAATATGTGCAGGCCGGGCTCAAGCAGCAGATGCCGCTTTACACTGCCTTCACCATCGACGAGTTGTCGCTGCCGCTTCAGAAAGAGAATGCACTTGGCGTGCCCGGAGCGCAGGAGTGGGTGAACGATCTGCCGAACGATCAGAACAAGCGGTTCGTCGCCGACTACCGCAAGAAGTACCCCGGCCTGCGTCCGACCTTTTACGGCGCACAATCCTATGATGCCGCGCAGTTGATCAACAGCGCGGTGGTGGCGGTGAAGGGCGACACCAGCAAGAAGGACGAGATGAAGGCCGCGATGGAGAAGGCGAATTTCAAGTCGGTACGCGGCCCGTTCAAGTTCGGCAATAACCACATCCCGATCCAGAATTTCTATCTGCAGGACGTGGTCAAGGATGCCGACGGCGCGCTCTCGCTCAAGACCGTCGCCACCATCGTCAAGGACAACCAGGATCGCTTCCACGATAAATGCCCGATGAAGTGATCCAGGGATCTTGCCCTACACAGCGGCGGCGCTTGCGCGCTGCCGCTGTTTTCCTTTCGGCACATGTCTTGCAGCCCGATGACTTTCAGACTCACCTAATGCATCCTTCGAGACGGCGCGGAGCCTGTCATCGGGCCGCGCTTTGCGCGGACCCGTTGGCGCCTCCTCAGGATGAGGTCCTCTAAACCCTCATGGTGAGGAGCGCGGCAACGCCGCGCGTCTCGAACCATGAGGCCCGTTGGATGCATGATTATGATTCGACTCAACCGGAAAATGACCTAGAGCGTCCATGCTGCTTGTCGTCGAACAATTCCTGAACGGATTGCAGTTCGGCCTGCTGCTGTTTCTGCTGGCCGCGGGGCTGACGCTCGTCTTCGGCATCATGGACTTCGTCAATCTGGCGCATGGCTCGCTCTACATGATGGGCGCCTACTTCGCCGCGACCTTCGTGGCGTGGACCGGGAATTTCATCATCGGCGTATTGCTTGCGCTCGGCGCGACGCTTTTGCTCGGCATCGTCCTGGAATTCGTCGCGTTGCGGCATCTTTACGGCCGCGATCATCTCGATCATGTGCTGGCGACATTCGGGTTGATCCTGTTCTTCAATGACGCGGTGCGGCTGATCTGGGGTCCGGCGGGTCTTGCGTTGCCGTTGCCCGCCTGGCTGACGGTCCCGATCGCTATCCTGCCCGGCATCTATTATCCCGCCTACCGGCTTGCGATCATCGCGGTCGCCCTCGCGGTCGCCTTGATGCTTTACGTGGTCGTGATGCGAACCCGCATCGGCATGCTGATCCGCGCCGGCGCATCCAACCGGGAAATGATCGGGGCGCTCGGCATCAACATCAAGCTGCTCTACACGCTGGTGTTCGGGCTCGGCGCAGCTCTTGCCGGTCTCGCCGGGCTGATGCAGGCGCCGATTCTGACCGTCCAGATCGGGATGGGCGAGAACATCCTGATTCTCGCCTTCGTCATCATCGTGATCGGAGGCATAGGCTCGATCCGCGGCGCGTTCCTGGCCGCGATCTTTGTCGGGATGATCGACACGCTCGGCCGCGCATTCCTGCCCGACCTGCTGCGGCAGATCCTGAGTTCGACCGCCGCTTCGACCGCGGCCCCCGCGCTTTCCTCGATGCTGATCTATCTGTTGATGGCGATCGTGCTGGTGGTGCGGCCGGAGGGGCTGTTCCCGGCCAACCGGCGATGACCGCGTCGTTCAATACCCGCAATGTGATCGCGGCGCTGGTGGTCGCCGGCCTGCTGTTGCTTCCGCTCTATACGTCGATGAGCGGAAACGTATTCGTGCTGACGCTGTTCACCCGCATCGTCATTTTCGCGCTTGCCGCGGCGAGCCTCAATCTCATCATGGGCTATGGCGGGATGATGAGCTTCGGTCACGCCGCCTATCTCGGGATCGGCGGATACGCGGTCGGCATTCTCGCGGCTGAAGGCGTCGGCTCCGGCTTCATCCAGTGGCCGGTGGCGCTTGGGTGCTCTGCGCTGTTCGCGCTCGTGATCGGCGCGCTCAGCTTGCGCACCCGCGGCGTCTATTTCATCATGATCACGCTCGCCTTCGCGCAGATGGCCTATTACATCGTATCCGGGCTTTCCCGCTACGGCGGCGACGACGGCCTGACCATCTACAAGCGCAGCGACTTCGGCGGCCTGATCAATCTGTCGAGCCGCGTGCAGTTCTATTATCTTTGCCTTGCCGCTCTGTTCGGCGGGATTTATCTGATCTGGCGCATCGTCAATTCACGCTTCGGCATGGTGGTTCAGGGCCTGCGCTCTAACGAAGCACGCATGCAGGCGATCGGGTTTCCCGCAACGCGCTACCGGCTGGTGTGCTTCGTCATATCGGGCACGATGTGCGGTCTGGCGGGTGCGCTGCTCGCCAACAATACCGACTTCGTCAGTCCGGCCGTGATGTACTGGACCCGCTCCGGCGATCTGATGGTCATGGTTATCCTCGGCGGCATGGGCTCGCTGTTCGGCCCGGTGATCGGCGCGATCGTTTATCTGGTGCTGGAAGAATTCCTGTCGCAGGTTACGGAATACTGGGCTCTGATCATGGGCCCGCTGCTGCTCTTGATCGTGCTGTTCGGGCGCGGCGGCATCGACGGCCTATTGGGGAGGCTGCGTCGTGGCTGAACCCTTGCTCCGCGTTGAAAGGCTTGTGCGGCGGTTCGGCGGAATCCTTGCGACCGACAACGTCTCGCTCGATGTTGCGAGCGGCGAATTGCATGCGATCATCGGGCCGAACGGCGCCGGCAAGACCACGCTGATCAGCCAATTGACCGGGCAGCTGCTTCCCCACTCCGGCGCCATCCATCTTGCCGGCCGCGACATCACCCGCGTGCCCGCCTGGCGCCGCAGCGCAATGGGACTGGCGCGCTCGTTTCAGATCACCTCGCTGCTATCGGACTTCACCGTATCGGACAATGTCGCGCTGGCAGCTCAAGCGCACGACGGTCACTCCTTCCATTTCTGGGGCAATGCCCGCAAGGTAGCCCACCTTCGCAAGGCGGCGCAGTCTGCGCTGGATCGGGTCGGGCTGGGACATCGCGCCGACGTCGTCGTTTCCCAGTTGAGCCATGGCGAGCAGCGCGAGCTCGAACTGGCGGTAGCGCTCTCCACCAAACCGCAATTGTTGCTGCTCGACGAGCCGATGGCGGGACTTGGCATCACTGAATCGGCGCGCATGGTGAAGCTGCTGCAGGAATTGCGGCGGGAAGTCTCGATCGTGCTGGTCGAGCACGACATGAATGCCGTGTTCGCACTCGCCGACCGCATCACCGTACTGGTCTACGGGCGCGTCATCGCCTCGGGTCAGCCTTCGGAGATCCGCCAGAATGAAGAGGTCAAGCGCGCCTATCTCGGCGAGCAGCATGCGGTGACCCGCCATGGCTGACGCAGCTCCCTTGCTCGAACTCGATGGCATCGAGACCTGCTACGGCCTGAGCCAGGTGCTGTTCGGCCTGTCGCTACAGGTCCGGACAGGCGAGATGGTGGCCATGATGGGCCGCAACGGCATGGGAAAAACCACGACCATTCGCTCCATCCTGGGGCTGACGCCGGCGCGCGCGGGCGCGATCCGTTTTGCCGGACAGGACATTCGCAAGCTTCCCTCGTTCCGGATCGCGCAACTGGGAATCGGGCTGGTCCCGGAAGGGCGCCAGATATTTCCGAACCTGACGGTGCGCGAGAATCTCATGGCTGCTTCCGGCAACCGTCTCGGCAGTCCCGATCCCTGGGGAATCGAAAAGATCCACGCGCTATTCCCGCGGCTCGCCGAGCGCGGCAACAATAT